>JBDTIR010000258.1:0-3925 GCA_039936275.1 Isosphaeraceae bacterium
CGATCTGCTGACGGAAGTCGTTAAGGTCAAACTTCCCCTGGGCCAACTTCTCTTGCTGAAGCCGAGCTTCGTCTTCATCAACGGCCGCCTGGGCCGCCTCGACCAGGCCGACAATGTCGCCCATGCCGAGCATCTGACCGACGATCCGCTCGGGGTCGAAAACCTGGAGTTTGTCGAGCTTCTCGCCCATACCGACGAACTTGACCGGCACGCCGGTGACCTTGCGTACCGACAAGGCCGCGCCGCCTCGGGCGTCGCCGTCGAGCTTGGTCATGATCACGCCGTCAAGCTCGAGCGCCTCATTGAAGGCGCCGGCGCTAGCGACGGCGTCCTGGCCAGTCAGAGCGTCGCAGACGAAATAGACCTGATGAGGGCGGACCTTCTTCTCGATCTGCTTGAGCTCGGCCATGAGGTCGTCATCGACGTGCAGGCGGCCGGCGGTATCGAGAATGATCGTGTCGCGACCTTGACGGTTGGCCTCGACCAGGGCGTTCTGGCAGACCTTAACCGGGTTTGAGTCGGCTTCGCTATAGACGGGAACGCCGAGTTGCTGGCCGATGACCTTGAGCTGCTCGATGGCGGCTGGGCGTTGCAGGTCGGCAGCAACGAGCATGGGCTTGCGGTTGAGGGTGCTGAGCATGCGGGCGAGCTTGCCGCAGGTGGTGGTCTTGCCCGAGCCTTGGAGGCCGCAGAGCATGATGACCGTCGGGCCGGTCTTTTCGAACCGGATGTTCGGGTCAGCCTGACCCATCAAGGCGATCATCTCGTCATGGACGATCTTGACGATCTGCTGTTCGGGTCGGACGGCCTTGATAAGCTGAGCGCCGACGGCCTGTTGCCGGACCCGGTCCATGAACTCCTGGACGACGTTGTAGTTGACGTCGGCCTCGAGCAAGGCAGTGCGCACCTCGCGCAGCCCTTCCTCAATGTTGGCTTCGGTGAGAATGCCGCGAGCGCGGAACCGGCCGAACGCGCCGGAAAGTCGTTTCTGAATGTCGTCGAACATGGTCCGTTGAATCTCGGTTCCGCCGGGGTCGCGAACAGACCAGTGTAATGAGCGACGCCCAAACTGGCAACTGCTCCGGGGAGGATTTGGGCGAATTTCTGTGTTTCCGGTTGGGCTTTCAATAAGTCGGTCAAATGCCTCTGGCGGTTGGAGAGGGGTTGCGATAAGCTGGTCCTTTGTTATTCGGCTTCCCGACGTCCCGCTCATCTTGTTGGCGGCACGTCGGCTGGAGACGGGTTTTCCCCGGCGGCGAGAGGTCCCGAAGGCTCCGGTCAAGCACCGAAGGGCCGGGCTCGTTCGCAGTCGGGTTGTTTTCCGGGCCGGCGCCCAGCGATCGATTGACGATCGCTTCGGGCCCAAGATCGCCCGGCTGGCCGTGCTCGTCTCTTTGCGAAGGAGAAGGCGCCCGTTATGAGGATTTACGTCGGCAACCTGGATTACGCGGTCACGTCGGACGAGTTGCGGACGTTGTTCGAGACTCATGGAGAAGTGGCGTCAGCCGAGGTTCAGCTCAAAGGGCGGACCGGCCAATCACGCGGGTTCGGTCTGGTCGATATGCCCAACGATCATGAGGCCGAGGCGGCCATCTCTACCCTCAACAACAGCGACCAGAACGGCCGTCCCTTGACGGTCAATGAGTCGCGACCCAGACGCACCATCCGCGACCAGTACGCCAGTGGCGGCTGGTACGGCGCAGGTCGCTAAGCCTGAGAAACCCACGAAAAGCGAACATAATTACGCTTTTTGTGGTCTTTAACGCCAATTGCTTTCGAAATTGACTTTCACGTTTTCGCGACGATCGAGCCTCCGGGGCGTACCGACCACCCGCGCGGCGGTCCCCCGGACGCCCGTTGGCCTCGGAGGCCCGTCTTCCTTCAACTCCGCGCGGTCTCTTTTTGGCCGACGATGACCACTCGCTCCTCCGACCGTGAACGTAACCTGGCGGTCTTCATCGATCTGGAAAACCTTGCCATGGGATTCCAGAACCAGCGCAAAGCCAAGTTCGAGATCCAGAAAGTGCTCGAACGCCTGGTCGAAAAAGGCAAGCTGATCGTCAAGAAAGCCTATGCCGACTGGAGCCGCTATCAAGGGTATACCGCCCCGTTCCACGAAGCGGCTATCGAGCTAATCGAGATCCCTAAGCGGTCGCAGACTGGTAAGAACTCGGCCGACATCCGCCTGGTCGTCGACGCCATGGACCTGGCCTGGAGCAAGCCGCACGTCGATACTTTCGTGATCGTCTCCGGCGACAGCGACTTCTCTCCCTTGGTCTCAAAGCTCAAGGAAAACAACAAGCACGTCATCGGCTTAGGCATGAAAGGCTCCACCTCCGACCTCTTGCGCGACAACTGCGACGAGTTCATCTATTACGAAGACCTCGAACGCCAGGAAGAAGACGATCAGAAGATCGTCACCCATATCGACGCCTCACTTCCTGAACGCAAGCGGGAAGTCTTCGCCCTCCTGATCGACGCCTCCGGTGCCCTGAGACGCGAGAACCACGAGGTCCTCTACGCTTCCATGATTAAAGACACGATGAAGCGCAAGAAACCGTCGTTCGATGAGAGCTATTACGGCTATCGGAGCTTCACTCATCTCCTCGAAGACGCCGACAACGCCGGCGTCGTCGACATCGAACGCAACCCCAAGAGCGGCACCTACGTCGTCACCGGGTTCGGTGAACGCGAGCGCCGCGAAGGCCCCAGGACCCGACGCTAACACTCGGTTCCGTTGCTCCCTTTCTCCAAATCATACCAAGGAGGAAATCAAGAGATTATCTCTTGATTTCCTCCTTGGTATTCCCGCGCCTTTGAGTCGCAACGGAGAATAATCACGCTCAATACGAGTCTGAGGAGATCACCTCACTGGCGTTGATCGTGTTCAGGGCGATCCAGGTCGGGTGATTGACCGAGTTCTTGAGGAACCGGACCGAGCCGTCGCCCATCAGGATGTTGATCCCGCCCGCATGGCGGCTGCGGGCGCCTGCGAAAGCTTGACTGTCCGAGTTGATGTTCTGGCAAGGGAGTTGCTGTACGGGTTCGCTAACGCAGAAGATGCTATCGTTCAGCCCATCGCCGCCGCTGCTGGACAGGCCGGTATAGTCGCGCAGCGAATTAGGAGCAAACCGGGTCATGAACGAACCACCACCTGCAATACTCGACCACATGACCCCGCGCACGTCGTAGGTGGCCCCCTGAAGCACCTCGGCCACGAGGACCGTGGTACTGAGGCCGTCCTGGATCGAGGCGAACGACGTGTTCCCGTCGTGACCGAAGGCCGAGCGTTGGTAGTTGGCTCCGGTGATGCTGGTTTGGGCCCAGTTGGTATTGCCCCAACTCGCCGCGTAATTCCCCTTCGTCAGGATCGGCCCGCTCAGGGCCCCGCCATTATACGAAGGATTGATCTGGAATTTGTTTTGGCGATCGCTCGGACACTGGAAAATACCAATCTTGGTTCCCGCGACCGTGCTATTGGCAATGTAGCCCGCAGCCACTGCGAGCCCGCCACCCGCATACCCCTCGGCGCCGAGGTCGAAGTTGAAGGCGTTGGCCAGCGTCCCTTGCTCGAACAAGGGGAGCATCAACTCAAACCAGGTGGTATTCTGCGTCCCTGAGAAGATAGTCGGGAAGTCAGTCGACGGCTTCCCCGGTCGGGGCGCCCAGATCCGACCCGCCGGCAAGACGTTGTGCGTGCTGTGGTAATTGTGGACCGCCAAGCCCAGTTGCTTCAGGTTGTTCGTGCATTGAATCCGCCTGGCCGCCTCACGCGCGGCCTGCACAGCCGGCAAGAGCAAGGCGATCAAGACCCCGATAATCGCGATCACAACTAACAGTTCGATCAGCGTGAAACCACGGCGGCGCAAAGACATACGACTTGCTCCTTTCCGGGGGAAGCGAACGTGTCTGTCAACGGTCTGTT
>JBDTIR010000259.1:0-2362 GCA_039936275.1 Isosphaeraceae bacterium
GCGATTACGGCTGGAACCTGGTGCGCGCGGTCGTGCAGGTCCTTTACTGGCCGCACCCTTTGACCTGGTTTCTCGGCCGGATCATCGGCGCGGTTCGTGAACAAGCCTGCGATGACTTTTGTGTTCACGTCATGGGTGGATCGACGGAATACCGCGCCACCTTGCTTGAGGTCGCGTCCGGCCTGGTTCAACGTCCCGACCCGGCCCTTGGCCTGGCGATGGCCCGCCCTTCGAACCTTGGCAGGCGCTTGGCCTGGATCGACCGTGGTCGAGGCGTCTCGCGATGCCTGATGCGCTGGCCCAGCCGGTTCGCCCTGCTCGCGGCGGTCGTGACGGCCGCTGGGTTGATCGGTTCGATTGAGTTCCATCGCGCGAAGGCCCAAGGGCCATCAAATGAGCCGCCGGCAACATCCTCCAAAGCAACAAAGGACGCGGCGGCGAACCTGCCGCAAGCGATCGAGGTTGTCGTTCTTGGGAAGGATACCGGCAAGCCTCTGGAAGGGGCGACCGTTCGGGCGTCGCTTGACTTTGATCGGGTGGAAACGCGAACCGACCATGAGGGAATGGCCCGCCTCGATCTCTCCGGGCGTCCGGCCCTGGATTCGATCAGCCTCGACGTCTGGGTTGATGGTTACGTGCAACAGCGGCATTTCTTCTCGCAGACCGAGGACCGATATCCGAAGATTCCCGAGCGCGTGGACGTCACTCTCTGGCCTGCTGAAGAGACGATCGGCGGCACGGTCACGGACGAACAAGGCCGGCCGATCGCCGGGGTGACGGTGAAGATTTGGGGTGATCTCGGCGAAAAGAAAGACAAGAGCGAGTCGGCCTATATGGTGGACGCCACTACCGATGAACTTGGGCGTTGGCGTTCTCGATGCTTCCGCGATCTGACGTTTGCGCGTCTTTATCTGTCCTATCCCGATTACCTGGACGACAACTCGATCCATCCTCGCCGGTACGGTGGGCCCGATTCGTCGAGTCCCGCGAAACCGGACGACCAGCCGTTGCAAGCTCTGCGCGATTTCAAAGGCGTGCAGGTCATGAAGAACGGGGTCGCGATCGCCGGAACGGTCGTCGATGAGCAAGGGAAGCCGGTCCAAGGGGCCGAGGTCGCCTGGCTTGAGATCGAACAGCAACCAAGCCCCTTCCGTCAGGACCTGACCACCACAACGACCAACGCCGGCGGCCGGTTCCGGTTCTCGAACGTCCAGCCAGGCTCCCTGTTGCTCCAGGTTATAGCTCATGGGCACGCACCGACATTGAAGACGGTAGAGGCCGGGCCGAAGGTCGAGCCGGTCTCGATCACCTTGGAGCCCTCCCGGACCATCGCGGGCCGCGTCGTGGACTCACAGGGGAACCCAATCCCTGGAGTGGTCGTGAGCGTCCCCTACTGGCGAGGCTACCGGTCGCTGAGTTTCACTTTCAAGACCGACGCTGACGGCCGGTTCCGTTGGGACGACGCGCCGACCGATTCGGTCACCCTCGTCGTCAGGCGCGTCGGCTTTGAGATCCTCTCCCAGCAACGGGTCCCGCCCGATCAAGAAAACGTCGTTTTGACGCTCAAGCGCGCTCTCTTTATCGAAGGGAAAGTGCGCGACGCCGAGACCGACCAACCAATCGACATTGCACAGGTCGAGGTCGGCATCCCCGACCCGAAGACCGGCGCAATCGCTTGGAGCGAGAACCATTTCGCGTCCGTAAATTACGGGTCGTTGCAAGTCACCCTTGACGCCGAGAAAGTCCCCGCGTACCAGCTTCGCATCAAAGCCAAGGGGTATGAGCCGTTCGAGTCGCGGACCTTCCGTAGCGACGAGGGCGAGGTCAAGTACGACGTCAAGTTGACCAGCACGGACAAGCCCCAGGGGACCGAGGTTTCGGGGGTCGTCAGCCTCAAGGACGGGACGCCGCTCAAGGAGGCGGAGGTCATGGTGACGTATCCAAACCAGGCGATGAGCCGCTTGCCTAATCTCCAGCTCGAGAACGGGACGATCCAGCCATTTCCGGACCGGACCATCGTGAAGACCGACGCCCAGGGGCGGTTCTCGATGACCCGTGAGCCCGACCCCAAAGGGCAGTATTACGCCGTGGTGGTTGTCCATCCCGACGCATTCGCCAAGGTTGATCGCGCGGCCTTCGAGGCGGACTCGACCATCATTGCGAACCCTTGGGGCCGGATCGAAGGCGTGGCCCGCGTCGGGTCCAAGCTCGCGTCCGGGGCGGCGATCCGTTATTACGGCGATAATCTGGCCCATCCGGATGTTCCGTACATGAGTATTAAAGGCACGACGACGGCGGACGCCGAAGGGCGGTTTGCCCTCGACCACGTCGCTCCTGGCGATGTGCGAGTGTCCCGCGCCTT
>JBDTIR010000260.1:0-3523 GCA_039936275.1 Isosphaeraceae bacterium
GCAGCAACTGGCGGCGGTTCGAGGTCCTGCTTCCGTTCCGGTTCAATGACGGGCGGGAAGTGCCGGGCGAGTGGCTGGCGGAGTCGGTCCTGGAGGTCGTGGACCACTTCGGCGCGGCGAGCTACGAGACCCAAAAGGTGGAAGGTCATTGGCGACACGGTGGCGTCCTCTCTCGCGATGATCTCGTCCGGGTCGTCGTGGATGTGGCCGATACGCCCGAGAACCGTGGTTGGTTCAAGGAGTTCAAGGGGCGTTGGAAGGGCCGACTGGAGCAACTCGATCTCTGGATCGTCAGCTATCTGATCGACATCGAATAGGTCCTAACCTGGCGACGTGTGGTCGGGTCCAGATGAAGCAGGTGCAGACAGATGCTGACGCATGAGGAGTTCGTGTCAAAGATGCTGCAGGAGCCGGCCGTCAAGGCGGAGTACGATGCCCATGCGGAGGAATTCGCCTGGTTCGATGAACTCTTGCGTGCTCGGCAGCGTGCCGGCCTGACTCAAAAAGTCTCCGGACATCCCAGCGATGACGTCCATCCGAAGACACTGGCGAGCATCCGGCGGCAGGCCCGATGGGAAGACGAACCATGAGAGAATACGCAGTCCTCTACGAACGGGGTGAGCGGAACTGGTCAGCCTATGTCCCTGATCTCCCCGGCTGTGTGGCGACCGGAAAAACACGCGAAGAGACCGAGCAGCATATCCGTGAGGCCATCGTTTTCCACATTGAAGGACTGGTGATTGACGGTGATCCTGTCCCCGAACCCACCCTGGAAGTAGGGACCGTCTCGGTATCGGCCTGATTGCCGGGTTGATGGGTTCGAGCCAGACCTCGACATTGATTACTGGGCACCAGTAGCCCTGCCAGTGCTCCGGTTCGGCCCAGTATTGACAAGGGCCATTGGCACCCGGGCGTCGTTCAATCAGGGACCGCCACGGCTTCATTTGCCGAGGGGGCTTGACAGGGGCGGCGGGGTGTCGATGCTAGAAGTTGGCGTGTTGCCGAACTTTCCGACTTCTGGGGACCGATCGGAGCCTCGACAATCGTGGCCGACAATCATTCGTTTGACATCGTCAGTGAAATCAACCAGGCCGAGATGCACAACGCGGTCGTGCAGGCGCAGCATGAGATCGCCGTGAGGTACGACTTCAAAGGGACGCGCGCCTCGGTCGAGTTCAACAAGAAGGAGAACACGCTCACCCTTCTGGCCGACCATAAAGGGCAGCTTGATCAGGTCATTCAGCTCTTGAAGGAGAAGATGGCCAGGCGAGGGGTGCCTGTGGGGGCCTTGAAGCGGGGGAAGATCGAGGAGGCGTCGCACGACTCGGTGCGCGAGACGCTCTCGCTGCACGTCGGGATCGACACCGATTCGGCCAAGGTAATTGTCAAGCAGATCAAGGGGCTTGGGCTCAAGGTCCAGGCGCAGATCATGGACAACAAACTCCGCGTGACCGGCAAGAAGCTCGACGATCTTCAGGCGGTGCAGGCCCATTTCAAGGAGAACCCGCCGGAGATGCCCGTGCAATACACCAACTACGCCTGACCGGCACGATTTCGCCTGTCGGCAACTTCCGACGCGAGGGGCGGGTTCGCCACCTGGAATCGGTCGCGAGCCTCGCCAAGGGGGGCCGATGATTGGGGGGTTCCCAAGAGGATTGTCCCTTTGTCGGGACTCCCAACGCGGAGGAGGGCTCGCGATCATGGGTTTCTTGAACGGGCGCGTGACCTACGTGCGCTATCGGATCAGTGGCGAGACCCCGTTGCCGTTTACGGAGGACCACCTGGAACTGGTCCGCCAGCACGCCATCGGCAAGCACGGCATGGCCGAAGCAGGCGACGGCGTCTCGTTCGGCTGGTCGGGCGGCAACCATGTGCTCGACCTGGCGTTCGACCTGGAAAAGAACGTCATCAACGACGCCTTGCACCTGGGCATTCGGATCGATACCGACAAGATCCCGGGCGACCTCTTGCGGGCCTACACCCGAATCGAGCTCGACGCCAGGGCGCAGTTGAACCCCAGCGGGATGCCGACCAAGGCCCAGCGGCAAGAAGCCAAGGAAGCCGCCTTGCTCCGCGCCGAGGCCGAAGCGGCCGACGGCCGGTTCCGCCGCCGGAAGTCGTACCCGGTGCTCTGGGACGGTCAGACCAGCACCCTCTACGCAGGGACCGGAAGCGCCTCGGTACTCGATCGCCTGATGTCGCTCTTCCGCGAGACCTTTGACCTCAACCTGGAGCCGATCACCGCCGGCAGCCTGGCCCAGATCCAGGCCGAAACGATCGGCAGGGCCGTTGAAGACATCCACCCGGCGATCTTCCTCGGCGATTCCCAAGGGCTCGCCTCGGTCCCTGCCTGGGCCGCTGAAGGGGACGTCTCGCGCCCGGACTTCTGGGGCAACGAATTCCTGATCTGGCTCTGGCACACCTTGAAGAACGACGGCGACACCCTGACCCTGGCCGACGGCTCCGACGTCGCGGTCATGCTCGCCAAGACCCTGACCCTCGACTGCCCGCGAGGCGAGACCGGCCGCGACAGCATGACCGACGCCGGCCCCACCCGCCTGCCCGAAGCCTTCCGCGCCCTTCAGGCCGGCAAGCTCCCGCGCAAGGCCGGCCTGATTATCGTCCGCCACGGTGCTCAATATGAGCTCACCCTTCAGGCCGAGACCTTCGCCGTCTCCGGCGCCGCCTTGCCCAAGATCGAAGGAGCGTCCGGCCACGACCTGCATGTCGCCAGGGTCGATGCCTTGAGACATCTGGTCGAAACCCTCGACCTTCTGTACGATGCCTTCAGCCGACGCCGAACCGGGCCGGACTGGTCGGGCGACCTGGGCCGCATCCGTCTCTGGCTTGAGGCGGCATGATTCAAGGTGGGTAGGGACAGTGGGCAGTCTCTTTCTGCCCACTGCTCACTCGAAACACCGCCCACTGACAAGACATGGGCAACTACCGACAGCACATCACCCTTGCCAGCTTTCTGGGCGTGGTCTACGCCTGGGGGGCGGCTGTAGGGGTCGGCGTTCACTGGCTGTATGGCAGCGTCGCGGCCTTGCTGACGGCGCTCGGCGGCCTCTTGCCCGACCTGGACTCCGATACGGGAGTTGAACTCAAGGGGTTTACCGGCTTGCTGGGGGTCCTGGCGGCCGTGGCTGTCTGGCAAGGGGTTGAGCAGCACAAGCCGGAGACCCCGTTCGAGCTGCACTTGCTAGTCACAATCGGCTGCTTCATCCTGGTACGTCATGGGTTGCGGCGGGTCATGTCGCGCTTGACGGTGCATCGAGGGATCAGCCACAGTCTGCCCGCCTGCGCCGTCTGGGGGATCTTGACGTACTTGAATTACCCGTCGCCGTTCCATTTGATCCGCCTGACGATGGCCGTGGCGGTGATTCTGGGGTTCCTCTCGCATCTGCTGCTCGATGAAGTGTGCAGCGTGGATCTGCGTGGGATTCGGGTGAACAGGGCGTTCGGCACGGCCCTGAAGTTCTGGGCCCCGTCGCCATGGTCTACCTTGGGGATCTATGTGCTT
>JBDTIR010000261.1:0-3779 GCA_039936275.1 Isosphaeraceae bacterium
AAGATCCTGGAACTCGCCTACACCCTGCTCAAGACCCAAGTCGACTACCAAGAGCGGTTGAAGCCAGAGCAGGCAGCGTGAACAAAAGAACAGAAGACGGGGGGATTTTCAGAGCAACCCAACGACCGCGTCGAACGAAGCCAAGAAGGCAGACGTCAAGGAACGACCAAGGCCAGGCGCGGGGATCATGCGGACACGTCCGGACGGGGTTGGCTTTCTACCCTCTTTCTTCAACGAGCCGATCGGATATACTGGAGAGGATTGGCGAGTCCCTCTCGACCACCAAGGGCCATCCCCGCTTGTGGCCGCACCGGTTCTTTCAAGATTCCTGCCCGCGCTCCATGCTCCCTTGGGGGTTGACCGGCGCGGGGCCAACCGGGACCAGGTCCTGTCGAGGCGTCGCGTGAAACCCCCACAACGCCGGGTCAATCGTCGCCAACTCTTTGGCCGGTTTGGCGTCGGGAACGAAACGAGACAACGTACCCTTGATCCGATCAGACCCTCTGGCGAGCCTACGGGCCGGTTCGACCTGATCCGGGCCAGGCGCTCGGCGATGGGGTCGTTCTTTGACGTCCGTCTCTCCGCCCAGGTTCCCGGGGCCGTGGACCTGGCGACCAGGGCGCTTGACGTCATTGACGCCCTGGAAACCCAGCTTACTGTCTATCAGGACAACTCCGAAGTCAGCCGCCTGAACGCAACGGCCCACCTTGGCCCCGTCGAGGTCGAGCCCGGCTTGTTCGGGCTTCTGGAACGGGCGGTCGAACTCGCCAAAGGGACCGGCGGTGCCTACGACGTGACCTCGGGCGCCTTGTCCCTCGCCTGGGGGTTCGTGCGCGGACCCAGGCACGTTCCCGACCTCGAAACCCTGGCCGACGCTCGGGCTCGTACCGGCTCAAACCACCTGATCCTTGATCCAACTCGGCGAACCATCACCTTCGACCGGCCTGGAATCGTCATCAACCTGGGCAGTATCGGCAAAGGGTACGCGATTGATCGGGCGGTCAGGGTGCTCCAGGACCATTGGTGGCCCACCTCGGCCCTGGTCCACGGCGGGCAGTCGAGCCTCTACGCCCTGGGCTCGCCTCCTGGAACTTTGGGGGGTCGCTGGGAAGTCGCGCTCCGCAATCCAAGCGACCCGGCGCATCCGTTAGGCACGATCCGCCTGCGTAATCGGGGCCTGGGAACCTCGGGCGCGGCGTTCCAGCAGTTCGAAGAAGGCGGACGGGTCTACGGGCACATCCTTGACCCCCGCACCGGCGAACCCGCCGCGACCGGTCCTGCCAGCGTGACCGTGCTGGCGCCGACCGCCGCCGAGGCCGACGCGCTGTCCACCGCTTTCTATCTGCTTGGTCCCGAAGCCGCCGCCGCGTACATCGCCGCCCATCCCGAGGTCGGCGCGTTGTTCGTCGAGGCCCCCCTCGCGGACGGCCCGTCTCGCGTGCGTGTGCTCGGTTTGAACGAAGGGGACTTCGAGCTCCTGTCCGGTCAAGGCGTGGAAGGTTCCCCATTCGTATTAACCGTTTGATTGAAACTTAACCATTTGAATGACCCCGTTTCGGATTTGAAATCGCCAGATTGAAATCTGAAATTCCTGGTGAGATCATTCTCTCTTCCAGGTCTTGATTCCAGAAAGGAGCCGTCCCCTGTCGCTCGCTCGTCGCTATTATCCCGGCTTTCTCGCCGCGTTGTTCCTGGTCCTCTTGCGAATCTCGATCGGGTGGCACTTCCTTTATGAGGGAGTCACCAAGGTCTACTCGACCCCCGAAGGGCGAGATTCGTTCCTGGCCAAGGTCTTGCCCAGGCCGAACCAGCCCGAGCCCCCGTTCTCAGCCGAAGGGTATCTGCGCAACGCGACCGGCCCCCTGGCCCCCTACTTCCGCGGCATGGTGCCTGATATCGACGGCCTGGCCATGCTCGATGAAGGCAACTTGAAACGGTCATGGGAACGCGACCTGGAACGGTTCACGAACCATTACAAGTTTGACGACACGCAGCTTCAAGCGGCGGCCGACGCCTTGAAGGAGCGCATGATCGCCGCCAACGACTGGTTCCTTGACCTGGAAAACCGGCAGAAGATCAGCAAGTACCAGGACGATCTGGCTTACATCGACCGGGTGCTCGCCAGCCCGAAGTCGCTCGCTTTTGAGCGAGAACGAGCCTACGAAGAGCGAGGCAAGCTCAACGCCACCCGTGCCGAACTGCTCGCCCCGATCAACGCCTGGACCGAGACCCTGCACGACTCCTGGACCAAGATCGCCGGCACCGAGCAAACCAACGCCCCGCCCGCCCCTTTGAAAACCCAGCTTGACTGGATCAACCTGGCGACCATGTACGGCATGATCGCCGTGGGTCTCGGCCTGATCCTGGGGTTCTTGACCCCTTTGTCCGCCCTGGGCGCGGTCGGTTATCTGACCTTGTTTTACCTGAGCATGCCCCCTTGGCCGCACCTGCCCGCCGGCCCAATGCAAGAGGGGCACTACCTTTACGTCAACAAGAACCTGATCGAACTCCTGGCCTGCCTCGCCCTGCTCTTCCTGCCCACGGGGCGTTGGGTAGGACTCGACGCCGTGGTCATGCCGATCCTGGGTCGCCTGGTCGGCCGAGGTCGCGGCGGCAACGAGACCAATGTAGACGCCGCTCCCCCTGCTCCGCCAACTCCGGCCAGCGGAGAGCCGGTGACCGTCGTCCACGGCGAACCAGTCCGTAAGATGACAACCCCTTGATCTGATTCTGGTCCCCCACTACGGAGCGTTCCGATGACCTCATTGACTCCCGAACAACGCGCCCTGGGTCGCGACAACGCCAATACCTCTCTGGGCCTGACCCGCCGCGACTTCCTCAAAGGGGCCGCCGCCGCGCCCGCCCTGGGCGTCTTCTACTTCGGCTACAAGTCGATGGGCGAACAGACGCCCGTCCGCGCCGCGATCATCGGCACCGGCAACGAAGGTTGTGGCGCCATGATCCACGACCACAACCGCGACTACCTGAACTACATCGGCTACTGCGACATCCGCCCGTCGAACCAAAAACGGGCCGTCGCCGAGTTCACCAAGCACGCGCAATACTCAGACCAGGACGTCAAGGGGCTCCGCCATTATACCGACATCAAGGACATCCTCGCCGACAACGACGTCGAGGTGGTCGTCATCGCCCTCCCTTTGCACCTGCACGCACCGATCGCTATTGAGGCGATGAAGGCAGGCAAGCACGTCTTCACCGAAAAGCTGATGGCGCATAACGTCGGCCAGTGCAAGGAGATGATCCGAGTCGCCCACGACACGAACCGGCTCTTGGCCGTGGGCCACCAGCGGCATTACTCGACCCTGTACGACAACGCCAACTACCTCGTTCAGAACAACGTCCTGGGCGACATCCGCCACATCCGCGCTCTCTGGCACCGCAACAACGCCTGCGCCATCATCGAGAAAGACAAGAACGGCCAACTTGTCTACGACAAGGACGGCCAGCCCGTCTACAAGCGCGACGACAAGGGGCAGATCCAGTACTTCGATAGCTGGAAGCCCGGCATCCCCGAGGTCGATCGCGACATCGATTACGCCAAGTACGGCTACAAGAGCCTTGACGAGCTGATCCGCTGGCGGCTCTACAATCGCACCGGTGCCGGCCTGATGGCTGAACTCGGCGGCCACCAGCTCGACGCCTGCTCGATCTTCCTGAACAAGCAGCACCCGATCGCCGTCTCGGGCGTCGGTGGCAAGTTCTTCTTCGACGACGACCGCGAGTGCGACGACCACGTCTTCTGTACCTTCGAGTTCCCC
>JBDTIR010000262.1:0-2790 GCA_039936275.1 Isosphaeraceae bacterium
GCGCTCGACCACATGAGGCCGGACGACTTGCCCCAGGCGTTTTCGAACGTCCTGGAACGCGCCGGTCGGGTCGACATTCTGATCAACAACGGTCATGAGGCCAACCCGGCCGACTGGTCGAACGTAACCCCTGAGCAATTCAACCGGCAACTGGCGAACGCCACCGGATACTTCCTGCTGGCGAAGCTGGTGCGAGATCACGCGGTCGATCAGCAAAAACCGGCCAGCATCGTCAACTTGGGGTCGATGTACGGACTCGTGGCGTCTTATCCCGACGCCTATGAAGGCGTCAGCGCAGCCAGCCCGGTGGCGTATCACACGCTCAAAGGGGGAATCATCCAGATGACCCGCCACCTTGCCGCCTACTGGGCAGGCGACAGGGTCCGGGTCAACTGCCTCAGTCCCGGCCCCTTTCCCGGCAAAAACGCCCCCGAAGCGATGGTCGAGCGCCTGCGGACCAAGCTCCCTTTGCGACGCATGGGGCAAGCGCACGAACTCAAAGGGGCCGTTGTCTACCTGGCCAGCGACGCCAGCAGCTTCACCACCGGGCAAAACCTGGTTGTCGATGGCGGCTGGACCGCCTGGTGATTTCCAATGGAAAGTCAATCAATCCCATGATCTCACTCAACGGCAAGACGGCACTGGTCACCGGCGCGGCCCGTGGAATCGGCCGAGGCTGTGCGATTGAACTCGCCAGGGCCGGTGCGGACGTGCTCATCAATGACCGAGATCGCACCGCCGAAGGCGACGCCGTCGTGGCCGAAATCCAAACGCTCGGCCGCCGCTCGGCCCTGATCGAAGGGGACGCCTTCGAAAACGCCTCGTGCGAACGGATCATCCAGCGCTGTCTGGAAACCTTCGGCACGATCGACATCCTGGTCAGCAACCCCGCCTATTCCAGGCGCGGCGATTTTCTCGATTACGATCCCGAGACCTTTATCAAGGTCGTCCAGGGGACCTTGACCGGCGGCTTTCTGATCAGCCGATGGGCCGCCAGGCACATGGTCGAACGGGGCGGCGGCGGCAAGATCATCTTTATTTCCAGTGTTCATGCCAAGATGCCTTATACGCGAAGCGTCGCCTACAACGCGGCCAAGGCCGGCCTGAACCACATGGCGAGAACCATCGCCGCCGAGTTACTGGCGCACCGGATCAACGTGAATGTGATCGAACCGGGCTGGATCGACACGCCTGGCGAGCATGAGACCTTCGGCGACGACCTCATTCAAACCGCCGGACAAACCCTGCCCTGGGGGCGGATCGGCCTGCCTGAAGACATCGGCAAGGCGGCGGCCTTCCTGGCCTCCAGCGCCGCCGATTACATCACCGGGGCCTCGCTCACCGTCGATGGCGGCTTGCTGCTGCGGGATGCATTGGAAAAGTAAACCAAAACCCACGCGCAAAACTCGCTTCCCGTCCCCCTTCGAACTTCGCCGAGTTGAGTTGCCCATGGCCCATTTCACCTGGCTCGATATCACAGTCTTCATCGTTTACTTGCTTGGCACGGTGGCCATCGGCACGGCTTTTTTTCGCGAGAAAGAGAGCCTGAGCGAATACTTTCTGGCGAGCAGAAGTATGGGAAAGATCGTCATCTCAATGACGATCCTCGCGGCCCTGTTCTCAGGGATCAGCTTCCTGGCCTCGCCCGCCGAAGGGTACGCCAACGGCATGGCCTTTTTTCTGGTGAACCTGGGGTTTTTCATCGCGACGCCAATCACGATCATCGTGTTCTTGCCGTTCTTCTACCAAGCGCGGTTCTTCACGGCCTACCAGTATCTTGAGGAGCGATTCTCGGTCCAGGTGCGCACCTTGGCGTCAGCGTCGTTCATCGTGCGGATCTTGCTCTGGCTGGCCTTGGCGACATACGCGCCGGCCCTGGCCCTGGAACAGGCGACGGGCCTGCCGCTCTGGTTCACGATCCTTTGCACAGGAACCTTGACGACCTTTTACACGACCCTGGGCGGCATGAAGGCGGTGATCTGGACCGACGTGATGCAGCTTGTCGTCTTGTTTGGCGGCCAGATTATCATTGCCTTGACGGCGATGGCGAGAGTGCCTGGAGGATTCAACCATGTGGCGAAATTGGCCATCGACGGCGGCCGGATGGACGTGAGCTTCAGCCTTGATCCAACCGTACGGATCACCCTTTTGGGTCTCTTGATCGGCTCGGTCTTCATGCATCTTGTGCAGATGGCCACCGATCAGGTTTCGGTCCAGCGCTACCTGACGGCCAAGAGCCTCAAGGAAGCCCAGCGCGGGCTCTGGCTGAAACTCGTATTGGTCCTGCCCGTGACGGCCGTCTTCTACGGCACCGGCGTGATCCTCTACGCCTTCTATCAGGTCCACGGCGACCCCTTGGTCGCAGGCAAGATCACCAGACCAGATCAGATCTTGCCCTATTTCGTGGTCAATGAACTCCCCGCAGGTTTCCCCGGCTTGTTCATCGCTGCCATCTATGCCGCGAGCATGTCAACCATCTCGGCGGGGCTCAACTCATTAACATCAGCGAGTCTTGTAGACTTCTATCAGCGTCTCTGGCGCAATCCCGACCTGTCCGAGGACTGGCAACTTCGCCTGGCCCGCCGGCTCACCTTGGGTTATGGAGTGCTCGTGATCGCCTTGGCGTTCCTGGTTCAATACCTGGGCACGCTTCTGGAAGCGAGCAACTCGGTGATCGGCCTGGTTGGAGGCCCCTTGCTCGGGCTCTTCTTCCTGGGAATGCTGGTGCGCCGATGCACCGCCAGGGGGGCCTTGGTGGGCTGGATCGCGGGCGTCGCCGTGCTCGTGCCG
>JBDTIR010000263.1:0-6407 GCA_039936275.1 Isosphaeraceae bacterium
GAGATCGAGTTCCTCCATGATCGACCGACGGCGTCTCGAGCCGGCCTCGAACCCAAAACGGGCAAACGATCAGGAAGCACCCGAGTCGGCATGTTTTAATCGTACCCTGGATCGGCCTGGCGAGGAAGCTCAGTGGGGCGGGACCAAGGGCTCTTGACAGATTTGGTCTGGAGAATATAGGAAACGATTCGATCACGCGGAGCACCTGCGTTCAATCGGCGTCACTAACATCGCCGAGGGCCTCAGGCGAAATGCCAGCCGCGTTGAGGACCTCTTCTCCAACACCTGGGGATTTTCTAACAGGAAATGACCTTGGATCAACCAGGCGCGACTCCGAGGATTTCGGCCAGCGGATAGGGATGGATCGAGTCGCGATCGCGGCCCGCGTAAACAAAACGTCCAGCCAGTCTATCCGTTCCTTATACGTTCTTCGTCCACGAGCGGCGAGCGACCGACCGGTCCCGAGCGAGCCTGAGAATGCAACCGGAGCCGATTCCGCCCTTTCAAGATAGTGGCCAACGCCTGCGAATGGGTTATGATGGAACGGCGTGACGAGCAACCAAGGCCCCGTCGTCCGACCGGAGCGGCGGTCGGAACTTTGGGGCGATCAATTGAGGAGTTCCCGCGATGACCCTGGCGAAATTGGTCGTGCTGGTTCTGCTGGGCGCGGGGGGCGAGCCAGACGCGCAGGTCTTGGTCCAACAGCTTGGCTCGACCCGATATGCCCAGCGTGAGGACGCGGCCAAGGCGCTCGAAGTTCAAGGACGCCTGGCCTTGCCGTCTTTGCGCGTGGCCAGAGAGTCCCGCGATCCCGAGGTCCGCACCCGGGCCGCGGCGTTAGTCGAGCGGATCGAAAGCAGCCTCCTGGTCCGGCCGACTTTGGTTCGGCTCAACTACCGCGACCGCCTCCTGGCCGAGGTCGTCAAGGACCTCGCCGACCAGAGCCAGATCCCGCTCAGCCTGTTCCCCGAAAACAATCCACTCTGGACCTCCAAGCGGATCACGCTCCAGGAGTCGGACCCGGTCCCGTTCTGGAAGGCGCTCGACCTGATCGGCCAACAGGCGCAGATTCAGCCCATGCAGGTTGGCGGCCGAGGCAACGCTCTGAATCTCGTGCCCGGCAATGGCCATCTCGCCTTGCCGACGTCCGACAGCGGGCCCTTCCGGACCCGGCTTCAAGGGATCAACCACGATCGGCACCGCACCTTCGACATGGCGCAAGCCCCCGTGCTCTTCGGCGGGCAACCGCAGGCCGCACCGCCTGGCCTGCCCGCCATCGGCAACGTACCCGGGCACGCCACGGATAACTTCTATTTCAACATCCAACTTCTGGTCGAGCCCCGGATGAACCTGTCACAGCCAGGCACGGTGAAGTTGACCGAGGCCGTCGATGACAAAGGGCAATCGCTCTTACCACCCGCCGCTTCGACGACCTCCGCTCGCCATTCCGGCTTCAACGGCTACACGCCCGGCGGTCAGACGAACCTGACCATGATCTGCCCGTTACGATTTCCCGATCAACCAGGCACGACAATCACGCGGCTTCGAGGGGTCGTGCCCTTGATTGTCTCGGCGCGTAAGGACGACCCCACGACGATCAGTCTGGCTGACGCCAAGGGCAAATCGTTCGAGGCCGGCGAACTGACTCTGATCGTCAATGACATGCGGGTCGAGCCGAACAACCCGCAAGTGACGATCCTCGACCTGACTCTCCGGCTCGGCAGCGCTCAAGGCGACCAAGGACAGAACCGAGCGGCCATCAATGCTCTGGCCTTCCACACTCCCAATACGCCCAACGGCCAGTTCGAGATCCTCGACGCGCAGGGCAAGTCCTATCCACAATGGATGCCGATGAGCCAACAGTTCGGCACCGTAGAGTCACGCCTGGTCCTCAGTCTGCCGCCTCAGGCCGGCCTGGGCGCGCCGGCCCAGATCCGTGTTTATGACACGATGCGCGTCAACACCGAGGCGACGTTCGAATTCCAGAACATCCCGATGCCATAGTTTAGTTGAGGCCTCGCCGGATCAGCCCGGCCCCTGAGGATTGGTCCAAAAACGATACATATTACCGCAAAATAGTTTATTATCGATCAAAATTGTGTGGAAATTAATCCGATTAGTCGCAAGTACGCTGTTTACTAGTGATCGTGGATTGATCTAATTTTTGATCGCACAAGACCAGAATTCCGCAGACCACGGAGGTTTGAGACCCCGTTGAGTCACACCTTGAGGGAACCTCAATGAGTTGGGCATGGCTGGCGTTGGTGACATTAGTTGGCGCGGGACAGGAGACCGACGCGCAGGCCCTGGTGCAGCAGCTTGGCGCAGGACGATACGCCCAGCGTGAGGACGCGGCCAAGGCGCTCGAAGTTCAAGGACGCCTGGCTCTGTCCGCCTTGCGTCAGGCCAGGGAGTCCCGCGATCCTGAGGTCCGCGCCCGAGTCGCGGCCCTGGTCGAGCGGATCGAGAGCAGCCTCCTGGTCCGGCCGACCTTGGTCCGGCTCGACTACCGCGACCACCCTTTGGCCGAGGTCGTTAAAGACCTCGCCGACCAGACTGGAATGAAACTGGCGCTCGCCCCAGACGGCCTTCGGCGCGGTCCGTTGCCCAGGATCACGCTCCAGGAGCCGGAACCCGTCCCCTTCTGGCAGGCGCTCGACCAGCTTTGCGTGGTCGGCCGCCTCCGCCCGAGCCTCGGCCCCTTGATCTTCACCGGCGCGTCGGAACTGGCCGCCGGTGTGGCCTTGACCGACAACAGCGGCCGCGCGGGACCGGCGTTCGTCTCTGATCACGGGCCGTTCCGGGTCCGGCTGCAACGACTGCACTATGAGCGCGATCTGGACTTCGACCCACCCGACGACCAAGGCGGCGCAGCGGCGGCCACCGAGCAGTTTCAGGCGCAGATCCAGGTCATGGCCGAGCCCAGGCTCCTGGTCGGCTTAGCCGGCGCGCTCCGGATGACCGAGGCGGTCGATGACTTGGGCCAGTCGCTCTTGCCCACGATTGAAACCCTTGAGAGCGGCGTCGAGATCAAGGACTTCATCGAGTTCAGCCCCGGACCGATGGTTCAATTACCTGTCGCCTTGTCGTATCCCGACCGGCCAGGTCGGTTGATCCGTCGCCTACGAGGGGTTGTCCCCCTGGTCGTCGCGGCCAGGCAGCCAGACCCCTTGATCGCCCCCCTGGCCGGAGCACTCGGCAAGACCTTCCGCCAAGGGAACCTCGCCTTGACCGTCGAGTCGATCCGCACCGATCCGAACGACCCGCAAGTGACCATTGATCTGATCCTTCATCCAGGCTCGGCCGACGGCGCGGGCCCGTTCGGTGAGGAGGCCGCGGCCCCTGCATTCCTCGAACACCAGTTTGAGGTCTCTGACGCGCGCGGACGGCCCTATCTCTTATTCCCCCAGGAGCGAAGCATCCAGGCTGGAGAAGTTCGAATTACCCTGATCCTCTCGCCAGGCGACGGCGCGACCGCTCCGGCGCAACTGCGCTATTACAGCCTGACCCGGACCAGGACCGAGGTCCCGTTTACGTTCAACGACGTCCGCATGCCCTGAACGGCGACGGAAATCGATCGGTCCTCCGCAACCCGACGACCAGACTTCAAACCCCAAAAGGGAAGAGTTCGCAATGATCGTGGCACCCTTGGTCTTGATCCTCTTGACCATTCCCGGGGCTGGGGCCTTGCCCGAGGTCGCCCTCTTGGTCAAGAAGCTCGGGGCCGACCGCTACGCCGAACGCGAGCACGCGGCCGATGCGATCGAGGCCCTTGGCCCTGACGCCCTGCCGGCTCTTCGTCTGGCCAGAGCGGCGCACGACGCCGAGGTCCGCAGCCGGGTCGAGGTTCTGCTCGACAAGATCGAACAAGCCATGCTGACCCGGCCTACGTTAGTAACCATCCGACCCAACGGGCAACCGCTGGCCAGGATCGTCGAGGAGATCGCTGAGAACCACGATTTCCGCCTGCAATTGCACGCTAAAGACAACCAGGCGGCGACCATGGAGCGAGGCGATCCGGACGCCAACTCCCGTTTATCGTTTTGGTCGGCGATTGATCGCCTGGGCTTGTCGGCGCGTTGGCAAGGAGGCGCCTCCCCTGACCCGTTCGGCGCGAGCCGGCCGGCGGTGCTTCACCTGTACACTGAGCTCAATGACGACCGTCTGGTCCGCGACCATGGGCCGTTCCGGGTCGAACTTCGCCTGGTCACCACGACTGACCCGGCGATCCTGGGTTGCAAGCTCAACGTCCTGGCCGAACCCTTGCGCCGGCTCAAGACTAACGGCCCGCTCCGCTTGACCAAAGCGGTCGACAATCTTGGCCATTCGCTTCTGCGAACCGAGTCCGACCGCGCTCAACAGCCAAAGGGCGTCGTTCTGGCCGAACCGACCTCCCCCGCGTTGCCGCGCCTGGCCCTGGCCGAAACCTTCGATCGCCCCGACCCCTCGGCAACCCGGCTCAAGAACCTGCGCGGAACCGTGGCGGTGGAAGTCTCCGCTCGTCGGCTTGAACCGAGAATCATCTCCCTCGATCCGCCCGAAGCCGCGTTCGGGCAATCTCTTGCAACCGATGAACACACATTCACAATCCAGCGAATCCAGACCGATCCCAATCAGGGGACGACGACCCTTGAGTTGACAATCCAACCTCGAACGAGCGCCGTCAACCCGTTCCAGGCAGGCCAGCGCGGGTTCCGAACCGATTTCCGCCCGTTCGAGCCCGATCAACTCCTGGATCAGCTCGAGCTGGTCGATGCGCACGACCGCCCGTTGCACAATCTGGTCAACTCCCGCATACGATACGACTTCCGTACCCAGCGGTTGACTCTGGTTTTCAAGGCAAGTGACGAAGGCGGCGTGCCGGTACAACTCTGGTTCCATGACGTCGTCCGAGCCACGACCGAGGTTGCCTTCGAGTTCAAGGACGTCCCCTTGCCCTGACTCCTTTGGCCGCGCACCGATCGAACTTTGTGCTCGAACGGGTTCCCGT
This sequence comes from Isosphaeraceae bacterium, assembly GCA_039936275.1. Classification (GTDB taxonomy): domain Bacteria; phylum Planctomycetota; class Planctomycetia; order Isosphaerales; family Isosphaeraceae; genus JBDTIR01. Next base: position 4,991 of record JBDTIR010000263.1, read on the forward strand.
AAGAGTCCTTGGCGCTTTGGCAGACGATGGGTCAACGGAAGTCTGGAACTGTTGAAGAACCACCGGTTCGGACCTTTTGATCGTTGCTCAGCCGCATCAATGGCTCCGCTTGACGGTCGCGGCCCAGCATCGGAGAATGGTTGGCACACTTTGGGGACGCGGCCTCGCACGGTTCGCGGCACCGCCCATTTCGCCTCGCGGAGGATTGCGCGGATGGCGTCGCTTGACTTGCCGAAGATCCGCCCCCTCGGCGGTCAGACCGTCGAGCACGACGGACACACGTTTGTCCAGTTTGATGATCCGATCGGCCTCGCCTCGACCACGGTCCTGGTTCCCATCGAGCTCTTCCACTGGGTCGTCCGCCGGTTCGACGGCCGGACCCCTTTGACCGAGATCCAGGCCGGCTTGATCCGAGAGACTGGACGCTTGATGACCACGGCCGAACTCATGGCCATCGTCGATCAGCTCGATCGGGCCTTGATTCTCGACGGGCCGTGCTTCGCCGCCTTTCGCGCGAATTATCACGACCAGCAGACCCGACCGGCTGCGCACGCGGGCCGCTCCTATGCGGGCACCGAACGCGCCTTGCGAGCGCAACTCGGCCAGTTCTTCGCTGACGCCAAGGGTGCCGGATCGCCCAACAACGGGGCCGCCGTGAATGGCCAAAGGGCAGCCAACGGCCGGGTGCGCGGCGTGCTCAGCCCGCATATCGATTTCTTCCGAGGAGGGCCAACCTATACCTGGTCATACAAGGAACTGATCGAGAATTCAGACGCCGACGTGTTCATTATTCTTGGTGTGGCGCACCAGTTTTGCAAGCGCCGATTCGCCCTGACCCGCAAGGACTTCGAGACCCCGCTCGGCCTGGCCAGGACGGACCGCGCTTACGTGGACCGGCTCGCCGCCCTGGCCGGCGCCCACCTCTTTGACGACGAACTCGCGCATCGCCCTGAGCACTCGATCGAGTTTCAGGTCGTCTTCCTTCAATACCTTCTGGGCGGCCGTCGCGACTTCTCGATCGTGCCGATCCTGGTCGGTTCGTTCCATGACCTGATGGACGCCGGACGGGATCCGATCGCCGACCCCGAAGTTCGCCGCTTCGTCGACGCCCTCCACGCGGCTGAGTCGGCCAGCGGCAAAACGGTGGCCTACATCGGCGGCATCGACCTGGCCCACGTCGGTCGTGAGTTCGGCGATCCCGACCTGCTCGACCCTTCGACGCTCGATCAGGTCCGCCAGTTCGATGCGGCCATGCTCGATCGCGCCTCAGCCGCTGATCCGGCCGGTTGGTTCCACAAGGCGGCCGAGGTCGCCAACCGCTGGCGGATCTGCGGCCTGGCCGCCACGTACACTATGCTTCACGCGATGGGCCCCGCCCAGGGTCGCTTGCTCCAGTACGATCAGGCGGTCAACCCCG
>JBDTIR010000264.1:0-6014 GCA_039936275.1 Isosphaeraceae bacterium
GAACAACTGCGGTTGGTGATGGGTGAACTGCAAGTGGCCGATGTGCGCAATCAGGTCATGCTCTCGCTCTTCACCGACTTCGAGAACTACCGAGACTTCAAGCCAGATCCCCGCCACGAGAATTCGGCCAACAACATGCTCGATCAGGTCATCGCCTGGGGCGGCGCGTTGAAAGGCCTGCGCGTGAAATAATCACGGACTGGCAAGACGGCGCTCGTCGCCGTTCTCGGTCTAAATTACATGCGCTCATGTGTTTGTACGATGTTGGGTGGCCGGAGCACACGGGGTTTTGCCTCGGCCATTTAAATTTCCGAGCAGGTTCAGAGACAGATTTCTCTCTCGCCAGACTATGGGTTTGGCGAGGCTGGCGGGGCGTCGTCGTCGATCCATTTGCCGAGGGCGTGGTCCCAGTGCTCGTTGTGGAAGAGGGCCGTCGGATCACCGGACGTGGTCACGACGGCGACGGGGTCTGGGGGATGGTTTACGACCGCGTCGCGCTGGGCGGCGAGGATCGGGAAGAGGTCGGCGTAGATCTGCTTCTGGTGGTCGGTGCTGGCCGGGGCGAAGCGCAGATTAAACGTCTCCAGGAACCGGAGCAGGTCGCCGATGGTGCGTCCCGGGTAGGTCTCCAGGGCGGCCACGATTTCATCGACGCGCGGGCTCTGGAGCATCTGGGCAATGCCCGCCAAGCCTTTGAGGAAGTTCTCGGAGGCGATGGCGGCCGGGTCGGATGGATCGGTGGTGGCTTTCAGGTGGTCGTGGAGCTTGACGACCGCGTCGCGCACGGCCCCGATTTGCTTCGGCTCCAGATCGCCGCGCGTGTCTTGCTCCAGCGCGTCGTTGATTGCCTTTTGATAGGCGGCTCGTTCGTCGGCGAATTTCGGGCCCCGGAGCAACTCGGTCCAGCCGTCCCGGGTAGTGAGCCGTTGCAGGGAGATGACGATCGCCTCGGACGCATAGAGGTACGGGATTTCACGGACGTTGTCCCACGAGACCGGCATGGTTGAGTAGTTCAGGGCCGTGCGACGGAGTTTCGGCTCGGCAAGCTGGTCGTAGATGGCGTTCAGGGCGTCGCCGTTGGTGATGTCGGTCGGACTGGGGTTGGTGTGGATTCGCTCATTGATCGCGGCCAGGGCTTGGTTACGGTCTTTGCGGTCGGCCAAAACCCGCGAGCGTCGTCTCTGTTCGGCCGCGACTTGCGCGGCCCAGACATGCTGGTTCCAGAGCAAGGCCGTGCGTGTGTTGATCGCTTGGGCTTTCGCCGCGCTCTGCTCGCCCCTGCCCAGACCGGAATAATACATTCCCATGCCGCGAGCGATGTCGCCGACCGCCGTGGTAGCGCCGCCATAGCCGTAGCCTCCGCGCCGGTAACGTCCGTAGCGCTGCGCCTCGGCGTTTTGGCCGAACAGCGCGATGAGGCAGAAGAACCCGGCCGCCCATGTTCCGCCTACCCGTCGCATGGTTTGCAACTCCCGTTGAGGATTCATCGTCGCCTGGTCGTGCGTCCCATCTCCGTTGCAAGCCGCGACGTCCCAAGATCGGCCGATCCGGTTTGATTGGCTCGCGGCCCGTTTGACGGCCGGACACCAAAGGACCAGCCTTGAATCTAAACTTAGCCGCAGATCGGGCTTCCGCAACGATTTCGAGGAGCTTCGGTCAGGGCATCTTGAACGTTGTTTGATCCCATTGATACAGTCTATCCAGCCGATGGGCCGGGATACAACCAGGTTCAGTGAGAGGGCGGAGATTCACGGTATTTGTAACGACCATGGGCGAAGCGCGGGTTCGGAGCGCCTGGATCAGTCAATGGCTCCCGTCCGCGTTGATTTCGTCGAATCACGACCTTTTTGGCCTGATACTACTTTGATTTTTTAGGAACCAGGGAGCGACCTGATGAAGTCGATCGTCAAGATCCTATCCGCCCCCGCTCCGCACTGGGTTGGCAATGGGTTCCCCGTGCGCACCTTGATTTCTCCACAGGAACACGGCGAAGCGCTCAGCCCGTTCTTGCTGCTAGACTACGCGGGCCCTGCCGAGTTCGCTCCGTCGGACGAGCCCAGAGGTGTGGGGGAACATCCGCATCGGGGGTTTGAGACCGTGACCATTGTTTATCAAGGCGAGCTCGAACACCGAGACTCGGCGGGCAACCACGGCAAGATCGGCCCGGGGGACGTCCAGTGGATGACCGCTGCGTCCGGAATTATCCACGAAGAATGGCATGAACAGGAGTTTACAAAGCGAGGGGGCGTTCTGGAGATGGTCCAGCTCTGGGTCAACCTGCCCGCCAAGGACAAGGCGTCTCCGCCCCGCTATCAAGAACTCCTCGACCGAACCATTCCCGTCGTGGACCTGGATGGGCTGGGCGCAGTCCGGGTGATTGCCGGTGAATTTCGAGGGGCGACGGGCCCGGCCCGGACCTTCACGCCGGTCTCCGTTCTGGACGTCCAACTCAAGGCAGGCAGTCGCCTCGTGCTGGATCTTCCCGACGGTCAGACCGCCTTGCTCTGTGTCTTGAACGGCCAACTGTCGATCAACGGTTCCGCAACCGCGAGTACGGCGAAGTTGGCGATTCTTGACCGCGAGGGAGATCAGGTCGTCCTCGAAACCCAAGGCGGAGCGCGTCTACTGGCCTTGACTGGCGAGCCAATCCACGAGCCGGTTGTGAGCCACGGTCCCTTCGTGATGAACACCCGGGAGGAAATTCGCCAGGCCGTGGAAGACTACCGAGCCGGCCGGATGGGTTGAGTTCTCCGAAGAGGGCTGTCCGACGCGAACAACCGTTCTCATGGATCGTGCTTACTTTGCTCATGAGCGCGGTCCTTCAAAACGCGGCTCGCGCCGACGAACGAGATCCCCTGGGTCCGCGCTGTACCGATCATGATGGTTTCCACGACCGGATTACTGACTGCCTGGTCGGCGACCCAATCGACCAGAAAGCTCGCTGACATGCCGCCGGTCGCGTCGTTCTCCTTGACGAAGAACTCCGTTGAGGCCATCGGCGCGATCCGCAGCGGCTCTTTGAGATAGTCACGGACCAGCGTTCCGTCCCAGTTATAATACTGTACCGAGCTCAGCCAGATCGGCTGGGCCTGGTCGGTGTTGCGCACGCTGAGCGTGACCGCCAGAGCGAAGGGGCGGGTATTGCTCGACGAATAAATGGATGAATACGCAGGCACGTAGATGGTTTGTCCAGCCACCGGCTGGAACGAGGCAAGTCCCGACGGGACCACCTTGACCCCGATCCGAGGGCCGTCGTTGACGTCGGCCAGGCCGGTCCCGTCATCCTGACCGCACGAGACACAAGGCCCGAGCGCGACGGCCGCCAGGAGGACGTGAGTCAGGTTCATTCGCTTACCTCTTGGAGATTCTCACCGTTTGGGTTGACCGAACCTCCTGGTTTTGATGGCCAACGAGGATGCGGACCACCCCAAGGTTAATCCGAGGACGCCCCCTGACTCAAGCGGACGGACCATTTTTGCTGAAGGATTGCAAAGTCTGACTGTAGAGCGGCCGTCTCGGCCGCTTTGGCTTTCGCGGCCGGGACGGCCGCCCACCATCCAGGATTCTTGGACTTTGCAATCCTCGCTGATCCGACCGTCTAGGCCCTTTTCCCGGCACTCGGCGTCGTGTTAAATGCTTGGGGAAGGCGTCGATGGTCGTTCGGCCAGACTTCTCGCCGGTTTGGGGTGTCATTTGATTTCTCAAAACGGGGCCGGAACGGCGCAAGCCAGGAATCGTCGCCGTGAACGGTCTCCACGTCTCAAACGAGCAGACAACGAAAACGGGAGTCGAACTCCATGCGACAAGGTCGGTCTCTGATCATCGCGGCGACCCTGGCGGCCCTCTTGGCCGGTCCTGGTTCGCTCTGGGCGGTGGAACCCGGCACTCCGATCACGCCCCCGGTCGGCGTGGACGGATCGGAAACGATCAAGCTCTTCAGCTTCTTGACGGATAGCCACTATGACCCGATGGAAAAGATTGCGCTCTGGATCGTGTTGGGCGTGGCCGTCGCCGGCCTGCTCTACGCGGGCGCCCTGGTCGGCCAGGTGCTCGGCGCCGACCAGGGGACCGACAAGATGCGCACCGTCGCCAAAGCAATCCGCCAGGGGGCTAACGCTTACCTGTACCGCCAGTTCCGGGCGATCGTCCTCCTGGTCTTCCTGATCACGGCCATCCTCTACTTCGCCACCAGCGGCGAGACCGCCTGGCAAATTCAGGTCGGGCGGGCCGCGGCGTTTTTTCTGGGGGCGACGTTCTCCTGGATGGTCGGCTTCGTCGGCATGAGCCTGGCCGTCCGAGGCAACCTGCGCGTGGCCGCCGCGGCGCGAACCAGCTACGGCAACGCCCTGCAACTCGGCTACCGCACCGGCACCGTCACCGGCATGCTCACCGACGGCCTCGGCCTCCTGGGCGGCACGGTCATCTTCATGATGTACGGCGAGCGCGCGTATGAAGTCTTGCTCGGCTTCGGCTTCGGCAGCACGCTCCTGGCCCTGTTCATGCGGGTCGGCGGCGGGATCTACACCAAGGCTGCCGACGTCGGCGCCGACCTCGTGGGCAAGATCGAGGCGGGTATCCCCGAGGACGATCCCCGCAACGCCGCCACGATTGCCGACAACGTCGGCGACAACGTCGGCGACTGCGCCGGGATGTCGGCCGACATCTTTCAGAGCTACGAGGTGACGATCGTCGCGGCGATGATCCTGGGCATCGCCAGCTTCGGCCATAAAGGGGTGATTTTCCCCCTTTTGGTCCGAGCCATCGGCGTGATCGGCTCAATCATCAGCACCTACACCGTCAAGGCAGGCCCCGAGAGCACCAGCGACGAGGCGCTGCATACGGTCCATCGCGGGTTCATCATCGGCTCAATCATCAGCGTCTTCGGCTTCGTGGCGTTGGGTCTGGGTTATTTACACTTTGATGATAATTACATTCGGGAATATCCTCAAGCGACCAGCGGCTATGCACTCAATGAGGCGTTTTCCCGGGCCCGCTCGGCCTGGGAGCACGACCACGCCCAGCAGCAAGTGGACGCCCCCGACCAGTATAACCGAGACTACAAAACGTTCATGAAGGGCTATAAGGGAGAGATCCTTGACGCTCACCAGCCGATCTGGTCAAACCTGGGGTTTCGGGGGCTCGACATGCGCCCTGCCTGGACCTGTTTGGTCGGGATCTTACTAGCCTTAGCCTTGAATAAATGTACGAGTTATTACACCCACACGATGTATGAACCAGTGAAGTCGCTGGCCAGGGCCTGCCAGACAGGGCACGCGACCAACATAATCCAGGGGTTCGCCGTCGGCTATGAATCCACGGTGGTCTCGGCCTTGATCATCGCGGTGGCAATCTTCCTGTCGGTGATTATCTATGCGGGGGCCAGCCCGATCTTCATCGCCTTCGGCGTGGCGATGTGCGGCATCGGCATGCTGACCTTGACCGGCAACACGATCAGCATGGACGTCTTCGGGCCGGTCGCCGACAACGCCAACGGCATCGGCGAGATGGGCTACGACCGCGAGGAGATGGGCGAGGAAAACTACAAGCGCGCCCGCCAGATCCTCGCCGACCTCGACGCCGCGGGCAACACGACCAAGGCTGAGACCAAGGGGATCGCCATCGGCTCGGCGGTGATCGCCGCCGTGAGCCTGTTCGCCAGCTACATCGCCGTGATCGCCGTCGGCCGCGAGTCACGCATTGGCGAGATGACCACGGCGCAGTATCTGGAGCAGGCCGGCAAACTCTCGATCGCGGACCCGATCGTGTTTATCGGCGCTTTGATCGGCGGGACGGTGACATTTTTGTTCAGTTCCATGTTGATCCGAGCCGTCGGCCGCGCGGCCTTCCTGATCGTCAAGGAGTGCCGCGCCCAGTTCCGCGACCAGGAAATCTGGGCAGGGACGAAAACCCCGGATTACGGCCGAGTGGTCCACATCTGCACCGCCGCCGCGCAGGCCGAATTGATCGGTCCCGGCATCTTGGCGATCCTCGTGCCGATCCTGGTTGGGATCTTC
>JBDTIR010000265.1:0-5774 GCA_039936275.1 Isosphaeraceae bacterium
GAAGAGCTGGCGTTGGTAGTCGCCGAAGTAGTCGCGCATCTCGAGGTAGCGGTCGATGACCTGCTGCGGGCTGCCGACGGTGAGCGGGGTCTGCTCGGTGAACTCCTCCATGCTCGGGCCGTGTCCATAGACCGGCGCATTGTCGAAGTACGGTCGGAACTCGTTCACGGCATCCTGCGAATTCTTGCGCATGAACGCCTGACCGCCGAGCCCGACGATGGCCTGGTCGGCGCTGCCGTGCCCGTAGTGCTCGAAGCGTTGACGGTACAGGCCGATCAGCTGCATGTAGTGCTCCTTCGGCCAGAAGATGTTGTTCGCGAAGAATCCGTCGCCGTAGTACGCGGCCTGCTCGGCGATCTCAGGGCTGCGGATGCTGCCGTGCCAGACGAACGGCGGGACGCCGTCCAGCGGGCGCGGCGTCGCGGTGAAGCCCTGCAGCGGGGTGCGGAACTTGCCCTGCCAATCGACCACCTCTTCGCGCCACAGGCGGTGCAGCAAACCATAGCTTTCGATGGCGTCGCTTGGTTTGAAGGCAGAGAACCCTCGAACTCGACGGGCCGCCTTGATCGCGCTCGACCAGATGGACCAGAAGGGCTTGAAGCCCGAGACCGTGGCACCCCTGTTGACCTCGGACGACCAAGGGATTCGCGAGGCTGCGTCCTGGATCGCCGGCAGGCATCCGGAATGGGGCGACGCCCTGGCCGATTCGTTGCGAAAGCGCCTGACCGCTCCAGACTTGACGGACGCCGCGCGTCCCGAGTTGGAACGGCAACTGGCCCGGTTCGCCGGCAACGCCTCGATTCAAACGCTCCTGACCGATCGGTTGCGCGACGACCAAGGCACTCGCGAGGAACGCCTCTCGGTCTTGAAAGCAATGGCCCAGTCTGGCTTGAAGCAAGCGCCGAGCGATTGGAGCGACGGCTTGATCGGGCTCCTGACCGGTGACGACCAGGCCCTTCGCCGTCAGGCCGTAACCACGGCGAGGGCCTTGCCCACGTCCAAGGAGAAGGCGGCGGACGTCGGCAAGGCCTTGCTTACGGTCGCCCATGATGGGCAAGCCCCCGCCCAGGAACGCCTCGACGCCCTGGCGGCCATGCCCGGCGGACCCGGAGCGCTGGATGCGGACCTGTTCACGTTCTTGCACGACCAACTCGATCCAGACCAGGCCGTCGCCGCGCGAACCGCCGCCGCCGATGTGCTCGCGCGGTCCAAACTGACCGACGAGCAACTCGGCACCTTGGCCGATGTGCTCAAAGAGGCCGGCCCCCTGGAAGCGACCCGTCTTCTTGGGGCGTTCGAGCAATCGACCAACGAAGCAGTGGGATTGAAATTTATCGATGCCTTGAAGCAATCCCCGGCGCTGCTCGGCCTGCGCGTAGAATTGATCAAACCACGCCTGGCGAAGTATCCAGAGATCGTGCAAACCCGGGCCGAACCTTTGTACGCGATGCTCAACGTGGACGCCGAGAAGCAAAAGTCCAAGCTGGAAACGCTCGTGGCGTCGCTCTCCAGCGGCGACGTCCGCCGAGGCCAGGCAGTCTTCAACAGCACCAAGGCGGCCTGCGTGACCTGTCACGCCATCGGTTACCTCGGCGGCAAAGTGGGCCCCGACCTGACCAAGATCGGTAATGTTCGCAACGAACGCGACCTGCTCGAAGCGATCGTCTTCCCCAGCGCCAGCTTTGTCCGGAGCTTCGAACCCGTCACCATCGCGACCAAGGACGGCCAGATCATCAACGGCCTGGTCCGGGTCGAGACCCCCGACGAGGTCATCCTCACCACCGGCGTCAACGAGGAAGTTCGGATCGCCAGGACCGAGATCGAGGAGATGCGCCCGGGGACCGTCTCGGTCATGCCCGCCGGCCTCGACCAGCAGTTGACCACCCGGGAACTCGCCGACCTGGTGACCTTCCTCAAAGCGTGCAAGTAAACACGGTTTCTCCTTTGGAATATCAACATGATGTGGGTTTCGTTCCTCCTGGGCTGTTCCATGATAATCTCCGCGGTCCCTCCGGAATCCAAAAGCGGCGAGGCCCCCGGCGACCAGCCGCTCAGGGTCTACGTCGGCACCTACACCGGCGGCAAGAGCCAGGGGATTTACCTCCTGGAGCTTGACCCGGCCACAAGCGTCTTGACGCCCAAAGGGCTTGCCGGCGAGTCGGTCAACCCGTCGTTCCTGGCCATCCACCCAACCCATCGGTTCCTCTACGCCGTCGCGGAAGTCAACGACGTCAACGGCAAGAAAGGCGGAGGGGTCAGCGCCTTCACGATCAACCAGGCCGACGGCACGCTGACCGCTTTGAACGGCGAATCAACCCAAGGGGCCGGGCCTTGCTATGTGACGGTTGACCGCGAAGGGAAGAACGCCCTCGCAGCCAACTACAGCGGCGGCAGCGCAGCCGTCTTGCCGATCCAGGCCGATGGCAAGGTCAGCCCGGCCTCGGCGTTCGTCCAGCACGAAGGCAAAGGCGCTGACCCGAAACGACAGGACAAGCCCCACGTCCATTCGATCAACCTCGACGCCGCGAACCGCTTCGCCTTCGTGGCTGACCTCGGACTCGACAAAGTCTTTGTTTATCGGTTCGATCCCAAAGCCGGGACCCTCACTCCCAACGATCCCCCGTTCGCCAAGGTCGCTCCGGGCTCCGGCCCCAGGCACTTCGCCTTCCACCCCGACGGACGGCACGCCTACCTGATCAATGAAATGAAATCAACGGTCACCGTCTTCAACTATGATCCCGAGCAAGGCGTCTTGACCGAGACCCAGACCATCTCCACCTTGCCCGAGGGCTTCGATGGTGTGAGCTGGACGGCCGAGGTCCAGGTCCACCCCTCCGGCAAGTTCCTCTACGGTTCGAATCGAGGGCACGACAGCATCGCCGTCTTCGCCATCGACCCCCAGTCCGGCAAACTTAGCACTGTCGCCCACGAACCAACCCTGGGCAAGAACCCGCGCCACTTCGGTATCGATCCCTCCGGCCGCACCCTCCTGGCCGCCAACCAGGACTCCGACAACATCGTCGTCTTCCGGATCAATCCCGAAACCGGCCGCCTTCAACCCACGGGCCAACAGGTCGAAATCCCTAAACCCGTCTGTGTTAAAATGATCCCAATCAACAAGTAAGCAAATAACGACCACAATGAAGCATACAGAAAATAATACGATTTTCTGTATGTTCTTTCGTGGTCTGTCAACCGAACAGACTGGTGAGGGGCCTTCCTCCGCTGATCTGGAACGGGCGTCCTTCGCGGTCGCGAATCAAGGAGTCGGGCGCGATTCCCAAGGCGTGGTAGATCGTGGCCAGAAGGTCTTCCGGTGCGACCGGGCTATCTTTCGGGAAAGCGCCGATCTTATCGCTGGCGCCGTGGACCTGGCCGCCGCGCACGCCGCCGCCGGCAATCAAGGCGGAATAACACATGCCCCAGTGTTCACGTCCTTGATGGGGGTTGATTCGAGGGGTGCGGCCGAACTCACCGACGGTGACGACGAGGGTCTCGTCGAGCAAGCCTCGGGCGTCCAGGTCGTCCAGGAGCGCGGAGTACGCCAGATCGAACGGTGGCAAGCCGTAAGACGCCTTGAGCATCTCGAAGCCGGTGGCGTTGCCCAGGTCGGCTGTGCCGCCGTGGGTGTCCCAGACGTTGAGGATCCGGTTGTTGTTAGGCACGAAGTAGAGCCAGGTCACGGTGACCAGACGAACTCCCGCCTCGACCAGGCGGCGGGCAAGCAGAAAGCTCTCGCCATATTCGTTGCGGCCGTAGCGGTCGCGAGCCTTCGGGTCGTCGCGGTCCAGGTCGAAGGCTTCCTTGGCCTTGGGAGTGGCGATCATGCGGTACGCCTGCGCTCGGCTGGCGTCGAGCCCCTGAGTGCCAGGGGCCTGCTGGAGCCAGCGGTCTTCGGCCTCGATCACATTCAGCAGGCCGTGGCGGGCGACGAGTCTCGCCCTGGTCAGGCCGTCGGGAAGGCTCAGGGCGTGCATCCCTTCGCTTTTGTTGGAGCCTGGGGACGCTTGCCGCAGCTCCATCGGGTCAAATTTTGGACCGAGAAATCCGCCATAGGTCCCGGCGTAATTGAATCCATCGTGGCCGACCGGCTGGGGGATCGTCACGCTTGCCGGCATGCCGGACGTCGGAGAAAAGGCCGAGACCACGGCCCCGACGCCAGGGAAGTCTGACCGCTTGCGGGCGTTAGAGGGCGCGACAAGGGTCGGGTTGCGTTTGCCGGTCAACGTCAGATAAACCGAGGGCTCGTGATTGTTGCTCTCATGAGACATTGAACGGATAATTGCATATTTGTGGGCCAGTTTCGCGGAGAGCGGCAACTGGTCGCAGACCTGGATGCCCGGGACGGTGGTGGCGATCGGTCGGAACGGGCTCCGGATGCCTTCCGGGGCTTCGGGCTTGAGGTCCCACATGTCCGACTGCGACGGCCCGCCCCAGAGAAACAGCAGGATGCACGACTTGGCGGTCGCCCCGGGGGCTGTCGCGGCTGCGCCCTTGGCTTCGAAGGCTCCAGGCGCACTCAAGGCCCCCAGGCCAAGGCCGCCGATACGGACCATCGCGTCGCGGCGGTGGATCATGACGTCAATCTCCCTTTAGATCGGTTGACCTTCAGGACCTATTGAATCAGTCCAGACCCCAACAATCGAGAAAATTCCAAGCAATCTGGATGACCCTTGCCAACGACGCGAGTTAAGAGGGCTCGCCCCAGTTCATGCTTCAGTCTTTCGGCGGAGACGGGTCGGCGGGAAGTTGACTGAGGTCGGGAGGTTTGGCACCGGCGATCGCCGGGCGTTCCAGGGGTTGACCAAGGGGGGTGTGAGTATTGGCGGTTTTGCCGCCGGTGGCGAGGAAGAATTGGTTGTCGGTCGTCCCGGCGTCGATGTTCGTGACCGGGTTGCGGTCGGCGGTGAATCGGGCGCGGTTGAGGGCGACCCAATCCTTCTTGTCGGTCTGGACCCAGCCGTTACCGAAGCGGGCCTCGCGTTCCTTGGTGGCGGAAACCCGATTGCGTCGGAAATCCTCAATAAACGCATAATAACCGCCAATCGCTTTTTTATCAGTCTTGGTTGAGAAGGTGACAAGATGAGTCCAGCGCTGGGCGTCCGGCAAGTAAAAATAGGCGGCGTACGCGGTGCGTTCGCTGTCGGGGCGGGCCGTCACGAGAAAGCGGTAGGTCTGGCCGGTCTTCCAGGGGAAGTCAAAGAACGATTGCCCGCCGGTCCCTTCGTTGCCGAACCGGCCGACCCGAACGCCTTCCCCTTGATAACGCAGCTTGACGCGGTCTTCCGGATGCACCGCGTTGGGGTCGTTTTGCTGACCGGGGTCCCAGACGGAGAAAATGATCAACTTCTTGCCGTTGGCCAGCTCCTGGAGGCCGAAATACCCCTGGTTGAAGCCGCAGACGCAGAAATAGGTCCCTTCGGAGGATTGATCCACCGTGACCTCGTTGTAGTAAGCGAGCCCCGCGGGTGCCGGGAATTGTAGGTGGACCGAGCGGCACGCGATCCCTTTAAGCCGCTCATCAGCCTGGACGCCAGGAGGGCCCGCCAGAAACAGCATGAGCACGAAGACCGTAGAGAACAGTCCAATATATTTATTCATAAAACCCTGTTTCCATGGAAGATCGACCAGAATCAGCCTTCTTCAAGTCTATCGCCAAGCGTTAAGGATTGGCCAGGGGACCAAAGCTGGAGAGATGAAGAACGGCCGTTGGCCCGTCCTTGGTCTTGCGCGGGTGGCAAAAGGACGGTCCAACGGCCCGGTCTGGAAGGGTT
>JBDTIR010000266.1:0-5570 GCA_039936275.1 Isosphaeraceae bacterium
AAGAAAACCAGGTTGGATGATCCTGATCTGTCGGCCCAGACCGACTCGACGGACCCGAAGCCGACGACCAAGGACGATCAAGACCCGAAACCGAAACCGGCGTCGGTCTCATCGCCTGAACCGGCACCGGAAGAGCCAGCCGCGACCACGGCCGCGAAGATCCAGGTTCGTTCGCCGGTTCCTGAACCCATTGATGTCCCCGCCCCGCCTCCGCCGCTGGCCTCGCAGCAGGAGCCAGGTCCAGTGACGTTTGGCGACCAGGCGAGCCCTCGGGGGCCGGTCCCGACCGATCTTTCCAGTTCAGAGCCGGCCTCGTTCCGTTTACCGAAATCCGAGCCAAAGGGCGCGGCGACGACCCGGCTCGGCGAGCCTTCTCGGCTTGATCCGGCCGTCAGTCCGGCCATCCACCAGCCCGAACCCCCCGCGCCGCTGGCTATGCCAGACGCGGGCAATGGTCCGTCGTGGACCGACCTGGGACAGCGGATGACCGACATGGGCGTCAGTCATTACCTGATCGAAGGGGAGCCAGGCGGCCCCGCACGGTTCCGCTGCACCGTCCCCTTGCCCGGCCAGCGCGCCGTGGCCCAGCAATTCGAGGCCGAGGGAGAGAACGCTCTCGCGGCGGCCGAGTCGGCGATGAAGCGGGTCGCCCTCTGGAAAGCCACCGAGACCCCTTGAGTCGTGCCTTTCTCGTGACACTTTTCAATCAACCGCTTGTCGAACTCCGTTTTGGAGGATAGCATTGAGTGGAAGGGTCGAGAGTGCTTGGTCCCGCGCCGCGACCAGCCAAGGAAGAGGTCCGCTATGTCCGACGACTCGCGGCCCAGTTTGCTCCTGATTGTCACGGGGAGCACGCTTCGGGCCGAGGAGGCCGACCGGCCCCTCGCCTATTACCTCAAGCAACAAGTGGAACAGACCCTTGAGGCGTCTGACGGCGAGTTCGAACCGATCGAGGTTCTCGTCGTCTCCGACCTAGGCTGGCTCAATGAGGAGGACCTGCAAGACTTGCCGGCGATCTCGCTGGGCGGTCCCGGCGTCAATCGCCTGACCCGCCACTGGCTCGAGGAACTTCCCCTGAGCCTGGCCGTTGATGAGCAATACTACATCCAGATGGACCCCGATTTTGACGAGCCCCATGTCAGCATCTGGGGCATGGACAACCCCAACACCCAGATCGCCGTCTCCGTATTCCTTCAGCGTTTCCTGCCCCGCTTCCTCCGCCATTGTTCGGACCTCGAGCCGGAATCGCCGACCGACCTCGATGACGAATGATTGTTCGGATTCACACCTCTGTTTTACATTTCAACCTTGAAATGACCAATCTCGATTTCCGATTCTCGTTCCGACGGAACTCATGACCGGGATGACGCACGCCCACCCGGTCGTGTCGGTAGCCCCCCCCTCCGCGAGATCACACCACGGGCCGCGCTTTGGTTGCGAGGCCTTTTTGACGGACTGAGCGAACTGGCCACCAAAGGAAGGGTGGCGGCGTGCGAACCCTTAAGGAAATAAAAGGGGGACCGCCCATGCCCGCGTTCCATCCGTTTCCGACTCGGCCGGCCTTGGCCCTGGCCATCCTGCTCATGAGCGTCCCGAGCCTCGCCGCCCCGCCAGACCCGGCCCCGACCTTGACCATCGTCGATCGCGCCATCGCGTCGGGGCCTGGCCCCTGGCAATCGTGGCAAGTTGATTACACCTTGCGGTTTGAAGGTCCGACGACTCTCACTGTCGAGCCCGCCGCGATCTCTGCGGAAGTTCAAGGGTGGGTCTCGAACTCTCGAGTCGCCGCCCACGCCACGCCCAGGCTCTCGACTGTCAAGCTCTCCGGTTCGAAGGGGCTCTCGGCCCGAGCCGAGGTGATCACCTCGACCGACGCCGACCGCCGCTGCGGGGAACTCGCGACCCTTCAGGTCTGGGCCGGCGATGCTCCCGATCCGCCCGAAGCCGACGCCAAGAGTGAGCCCCAGGCGCTGGAGGTGTCGCCAGGAACTTTGGTGCGCGTCCGGCTCGTTCTGGAGCACGAACATCAACTCTACGGCCCGATCGACCCCTTGCTCGGCCCCCGTCGCCTGGAATTGCACCTGGGATCGGCCAGATTGGGCGACAACCTGCCCTTGAACCGCCCCCGACGCCTCCAGGCCGCCGACCCGGCTTGGTCCGCCGAGGCACCGCTCGACCGCCTCGATCACCACCTGTTCCTCTCGGCCCCGGACAGCGTCCACGTCGAGGCGCACGTCCCCGGCCACCAGATCTTCCGCTTCCCCGAGCGGCCTATTCGCTACACGACCCGCTATCGCCTGAGCTACTGGTATCTGATCGCCCCGGGCTCCGACGGTTGTTGCCTGGCGCGAACGACCCAGACGTCCAGAACCTCGGGCTGGCGGACCCTGCACGACGCCGAGCAGACCCGCGTTTTGAACGCCGTCGGCCGCTGGACCAAGGTTGAGCAGATCGTCCGCACCGAGCCCGAAGCAACCCATCTCAAGCTGGAATTCTCGATCCGCAGCGACCCCGATATCGGCGAACTCTGGATCGACGAGGTCCGCCTCGACCTCGTCGGCAAAAGGCCTGATGGGCCTTGATGTGAACAAATCAGCAAGTCGAATCGAATCCGCCTTCTGGTGGTTCCACCCCGCCGCAAACCGGCTTGCGGCGGGGCAGATTTACATTAAAATAAACATTTTCACAATATATTTTTGTGATTAATGTTAAAATAGATGATTTGTCGATCATGACTGACCTTGGGTGCCACTGGTTGTACTCAACCCGTAACACCCGGCGGCGGGGCGGGACCGCTCTTTCTTTTGCCTATGATCGTCCACGGTCAACGCTCCTGGCGCATTTCGGCGATCATCTGGGCAACGAGCGGCGCGAGCCACTCTCGGAGAGCGCGCTCGGTCTCGGGGTCGTCGAGGAAAGGGCGTTCGCGTCGAGGGCTGGGCGTTGGACTGTCCACCGATGGTGGAGGAACCGACCCTTCGGGACAAACCGGCCGCGCCGCGCCGAAGCTCAGCCGCAAGGCGATCGGACGACGATGGCCAAGGCCCTGGATCGAGATGGGGAACCCGCGATCGTCGTTGAACACCAGGCCGTTTAACGTGGAATCCGTCCGGGTTTGATTGGGAGAGACGAAGATCCGCCCGACCCGCGATTTCGAGCCGTTCAGGACCGTGACCGCGCCGTCCTCACCGTCGGTCGCGGCCAAGGACCCAACCCCAACCTTGACCAGCTCGGCGGTCGTTTCGGGATCGAGCCGGGCCCCTGGACCGATCAAGACCCAGTCGGTCGCCTCGTCCGCTCGGAGGCTGATCGCCCTGGCCAGACTGGCGATCCCTTCCTCATTGCCTTGCGGAACCAAGGGGGTCAGGTGGATCAAGGTCGGCTCGCCGCCCTTGGGCGCGATCCGGACCCGGAGGCTCGACAAGGCGTCAAGGTCCACCGGACCATCCTCGCCCCAGTCGAGCCGACTCACCGTCAAGGCCCGAGAGCGCCGGTATAGGATCGTCGGCGCCAGACGATCGGCGGGGTCTGGCGGAAGCGCTGCGTAGTCGAGCTGAAAGTTCGTCTCCAGGTGTTCGCAGAGTGCGCGGGCAAGGTCGGCCGTCAGGCCCACCAGGCACCAGAGGTCCAGGCGCATGTCGGCCAAAACCCAGCCCAGGTCGGTCAGGCGGTCGAACGACCCTCTCGCCAGGGCTCGCAGGTCCCAGAAGCCCAGGTCAAGGTGGTCCCCTTCCCCTCGGTAGCTCTCCACGATTACCTCGGCGGCGGTTCGTCCAACGGTTCTTGATCCCAAGGCCCCGAAGTAGCCGATCCGAGGATCAAGCCCCCGGAAGATCGCGCGCAAACGGGCCAACGACTCGGCGTCCTCCGCGTCATTGGAACCGGCCGCCTCCAGCCAGAGCGCGATGGCCGACAGGCGGACCCCTTCGTTGAGATAGCGCCCTGGCAAGCTTGCCGACGCCCTCGCCTTCGGCTCATTGGCCACCACCGAGGCATGGTGCAAGGCCACCAGCATCCATTGATTATTGAAAACAGGACTACCCGACGATCCCGGCTCGGTGTCACAACAATAACGCACAACAACATGATCTAACTTGACGACCTGATTATCGCGCAGGGCCACCTCCTTGGGCCGTCCGCGAGGGTGCTGGATGATGTTGACGCATTCCCCCTCGGCGATCCCCAAACTGTCTCGACTCGGTGGGACCACCCCGAGGAAGTCGAGCCCCTCGACCCCGCAGAAGGTAAAATCAAGCTCTTCGTTGGTGACGAACAGCCCGTCGGGGTCGAGCGGCACGACGGCCGCTCGTCCTTCGGGACCAGCCGGAGGCGCGGCTTCGAAATTCGCCCTCGCCCTCGCCCCTGCCGCCGTGGCGACGTCGGGCAAGACGTGATGATTCGTCAAGAGCACGCCCGGCGCGACGAGAAAGGCCGTCCCCGCCGCGCCGTCGCCGCGCTCAATCTTGACCACCGCCCTGCCCAGGCGGTCGCCCGTTCTGAGGAACCCGAACGGGAGCAAGTTGCTCTCGTCCAGGATCAACTCGGGACGGCCTCGAACCGCGTCAAACTCCAGGGGCCTCTCGGCCTGAAAGATCACCGCCTCTCGCCTGGCTCGCTGGCGGGTTCGCTGCCTGAGGCGTGCCAGGTCGTCAACGGTGGCCTGGTCGTCGTCGTGAATGGGCAAGAACGCACCGTTGAGTTCCCGAGGCGCCTGCGGCTCGATCTCGGCCCGGGCCGCGTTCGCCCTCCGGGGCCGCCGACGATGCCGGACCGGAATGGACTGGTCCGACGGGTCAATCGTGTCCTTCAATCCGGCTGGCAAGTCCAATGGCCGATCGCCTTGAGCCCCCGTCCCTGTCTCGATCCGCCGAGTTCGTGACGACAAGAACGCGCGCAATCGCGCGAGGATCTCCCCCGACAGCAGCGCCTCAGCCCCCGCCTCGGCCGCAAGGGCCTTGCGGACCCTGGGCAGACGCAACACCTCCTCGAACGATCTCCCGAGCAATTGCGACAGCAGCCAGCGTCGTTTCGCCCCACTGGCATCGGAAATAGACATGGAACATCAACCTTCAACGAACAGTCCCAACCTCCCGATCTCCCCAAAAAAGGCTCCCCCGATCCCGTTTCTCGCCGCCCCTCTCCCACCTCTCCGGCCGCCCATCCCGGACGCCCCCTTTACCCGTTGCCCCGATCTCTTGACCATTTCAAAACCGGGCCTGGGACCTCTCGATCCCCCTGCCCCACCCCCGCCGTTTCACCGGCGATTCACCTTATACCTTCGCGATCCCTGATCGATCGGTTCCTTTTTTTATTCACGAACCGAACGATCATCCGACCGAATCGTGGTAGGATGCTTGATTTCCATCGAAATCACTCGCTCGGCCGTGGTGGAATTTCCGCGCGGGTGCTAGGATATGGGTATCCACCATGTGACGACCAAACCCCTTTGAGAGAGGACGGGATACTCATATGCCGGAGACAGCCAATGAGATCGCGTCCGTACCCTTCATGTCTCGTTCGGAGGTCGAGGACCGGGCCAGTGAGGTGCTTAGGCGGCACAAACTCATGAC
>JBDTIR010000267.1:0-4691 GCA_039936275.1 Isosphaeraceae bacterium
AACTCTCGTGACCGTCGTCCGCCGCATCATCCCGGGCTCCGACTTCCACCGCCTGGCGCGGTTCCTTGAGACTTATATTCACGGTTAATGGAAATCTCTATGTTGAATTGGTAGTTCTTTAACTCGGAAAAATGTGAATCGTGGATGTCGTCGAAGAGAGTGCAAGATAGGCTAATCTCTTTGACGACATCCACGGTGAACATTCTGATTGTCAGTGCAAGCGATGCTGAGGAATCAATCAAACCGTCAACAGAAAGGGCGCGGAAATCATCGAGACTGACCCGAGACGCGACCGATTCTCTTGGCTCTGGTCGATCAGCCGGATTGTGCTGGCCTCGGGCTTGCTGGCCCTGGCTGTCTGGCTGAATCGGGACGAAGTCCGCGAGGTGCTGTCTCATCGGCCCAACGGCCGGTACTACGCTTTGGCGTTCGGGCTTTATCTGCTCGGAGTGCTGCTGGCCTATACGCGCTGGTTTCTCTTGGTTCGCGCGGTCGGCATTCCATTCCGGCCGATTGACGCGCTCCGGCTGGGATTGATCGGGACCTTGTTCAACCTGGTGATTCCAGGGGCGGTCGGCGGCGACTTCGTCAAGGCGGCGGCGCTTTGCAAGGAGCGCCCTGGTTGGAAAACCCAGGCGATCGCCTCGATCGTGATCGACCGCTTATTAGGCTTGATGGGCCTCTTTCTGCTGGCGGCGGCGGCGGGGGCCTGGTCCTGGGGAACGCTCGACCGAGGTATCCGCAACGTCGTCCTGGTCGCCTGGATCGCCCTGGGGGTGACGGCAATTCTGCTGGTCCTAGCCTTCTCGATCCATCCAGACGGACCGATCACCAGGAGGTTGGGACGTCGCAAGCGGCCTTCCAGGCTGATCGCCGAGTTGCACTTGACCGGCGAGGCCTATCGGCGACATTTCGGGGTTGTGGTTCTTGGTGTGATCCTGGCGGCGATCACCCATTCGGGCAACGTCCTGGCGTTCAGCGCCATCAGCCACGCCTTGTTTCCCGAGACCGCTTTGCCGAGCTTGGCGGAACACTTCATGATTGTGCCAATCGTCCTGTTCAGCACGGCCATTCCGTTACCCTTCGGCGCTCTCGGCGCGACCGAGCAGATCAGTGCCAGCCTGTTCCGCCTGACCTCTTATGGTGGCGGCGCCGTGGCGATGATGGGATTTCGGACCTTGCAGTATCTCGGCGCGTCGATCGGCGCGGTCGTCTATGCGGTCAACCGCCAGCAAGTGCGCGACCTGACCCGGACAGCCCGCCGCCTCGCCGCCGAACCGATCGAGCCCTGAATCCAACAGGCAGGAACACCCCGATTATCCATTCGTCGAAGGCTCGTGTGGGCTCGGATTCGAACGTTCGCTTGCCGGACCTGACTGGCCGTTGACCGGTGGTCCCTGACGGACCTCGCCGAGCAAGTACGTCGTTTTGGATTGAGACTCGTAATAGGTCCGCATGATCATTTCAGCCAGGAGTCCTTGAAAGATGCTCATCACTCCGGCCAAAAAGAACATGACGATCAAGGTCGGCAAGGGGGTCTCGATGAACGACTTGGGCGGCAGGTCCCCCCACCAGAGCCTTGGCCAGGGGAAGACCCACTTGAAGTAGAGCATGGCCAGGAACGAGAGCCATCCCAGGCCGACCGACCAGAGGCCGACCCTGCCGAAGAAGTGGATCGGCCGCTGTGAGTAGCGTTGATAAAACCGGATCAGGATCAGGTCAAGGACCACGTTGAAGGTCCGCCCCAGACCGTACTTGGTCCGGCCGGCCGTCCGAGGGCGGTGGTGGACCACCATCTCGGTAACGCGCGCGCCTTGCCAGGTTGCAAAGACGGGGATGAACCTGTGCATCTCACCGTAGAGCCGGACCCCTTCGAGCACCCGCCGCCGATACGCCTTCATCGTGCAGCCGAAGTCGTGCAAGGCCACGCCGGAGAGTTTGGCCACGATCCGGTTGGCGATCATCGACGGCACCCTGCGGGTCAGCCAATGGTCCTTCCGTTCTTTCCGCCAGCCGGAGACGACGTCAAACCCCTGATCGAGCCGTTCCAGGAGCTTCGGAATGTCCGCCGGGTCGTTCTGGCGGTCGCCGTCCATCGGCACCAGGATCGACCCCCTCGCCAGGTCGAGCGCGGCCGACAACGCGGCGGTCTGCCCGCAATTGCGCTTCAAAAAGGCCACCCGAACATAGGCCGAATCCGCCTCCTGGATTGCCGCCAGCCGCGCGGCTGTACCGTCGGTCGAGCCGTCGTCCACGAAGATCAGCTCGTAGCGCAGCCCGGCCCTTGAGAGCACCATGCTCAGTTCGTCATGGAGCGGCCCGACGTTGTCCACCTCGTTGTAGACCGGAATCAAGACCGAGAGATCGGGGTTGGGCTCGGCAACGGGCATTTGAGAAGGTTCCGGCAGCTTTCAAGAAACGAGGACACGTGTGGCAAAGGGCGTCAACCGGCCAGGTATTGCAGCAGGTGGCGGCGGCTGATGACCAAAGACTCTCGCCGTTTCTCCAAAGGGCCTTCAAAGGCGCGGTCCTCAACCTCGACGACCACCGGGCCGTCATAGCCGACGTCCGCTAAAACACCCAGGAAGGCCCCCCAGCGGACATCACCCAGGCCGGGGAGCTTCGGCGTGTGCCAGAGTTTGGGATACGACAAAACGCCGTGTCGGTCGAGCTTTTCGCGGTCGATCCGCGCGTCCTTGGCGTGAACGTGAACCAGGCGGTCGCGGAACTCACGCAACGGGGCGAGATAATCCATCTGCTGCCAGATCATGTGAGAAGGGTCGTAGTTCAGGCCGAAATTCAGGCTCGGGATATCCTCGAACATCCGCCTCCAGATCGCAGGGGAGGTCGCCAGGTTCTTTCCCCCTGGCCATTCATCAGCGCCAAAGAGCATCGGGCAATTCTCGATCCCGATTCGCACCCCGCGTTCCTCGGCGTGCCGGACCAACGGCCGCCAGACTTCCAGGAACCTCGGCCAGTTCGCATCGACTGACTTCGATGGATCTCGTCCGGCGAACGAGTTGACCACACCCACGCCCAGGGTCGCCGCCGCGTCGATCACCTTGCGCAGGTGAGCGCTGGCCAAGGCCGCCTCATCGCGGTCGGCTGAGAGCGGGTTCGGGTAGTAGCCAAGTCCGGAAATCGAGACGCCGTGACGTTCGATCTGGTCCTTGACCGCATCGACCGTCCTGGAAGAGAGATCTGTGACATCCAGATGGGTTACGCCTGCGTATCTACGCTCGGCCTTCCCGGGGGGCCAGCACATCATCTCAACGCACGAGTAGCCGGTCCCGGAGGCGAATGAAAAGACCTCTTCCCGAGACAGTTCCGGGACGATCGCCGTGACGAATCCGAGTTGCATTTACGTCGCCGCCTCAGGAGGTTCGTGGTCACTCAACAATTGCACCAGATACGCATTCCAGCGATTCAGGGAGAGGTAGAGGTGGCTCCTGTGGCCGGCCATCGCCAGGTAGAGTCCCAGGACGATCAATACCCCGCCTGCCAGGCTTTGCAGCGAGGTCCCCGGCAGAAGCTTCACGCCGAGGACAGCGGCGGATAGGCCGAGGAGGATCTCTCCCTTGGCCCAGCCGAGAGAAAGAGGTCTGAGGCCAAGGGCACGCCGCGTCCTTTCCAGGGTGTCCGGATCGAGAGGCGGCACCGTCCGTTCTCGGGTCATGATCAAATCTCCTCGCCGAGGCTGCCGGCCTGTCTCGATCTCTGTCGGCTCACGTCTCTATCGTAGTTGAGCGGCCGGGGAAGGTCCAGCGGGCTGGACCCGCGCGTGGACAAGTGGAGGGCCATGCGCTATCGTATCACCGTCGCCCAATATTTGAGTAAGGGAGGCCAGGATGATCCGCGTCTCTGAACTCCGTGTGGATTTCGACGAGGTCTGCGCGGTGCGCGGCCTGTCGCTTGAGGTCGGTCCTGGCGAAGTCTGCGGCCTGATCGGTCCCAACGGCGCGGGCAAGACAACCACGATGCGCGCCCTTCTGGGCCTGATCGAGCCGACCTATGGAGAGATCGAACTGGCCGGGGTAGATATCCGCGAACACCCCCAAGACGCCTGGCGGGCGGTCGGATTCATGCCTGATTTTGCTCCGATGTATGATGACCTGAAGTGCTGGGAATTTCTCGATTTATTCGCCGCCAGTTTCTTTATCCCTCGTCCCGATCGGCCCCCTTTGGTGGCGCGTTACTTGGACTTGGTTGGCCTGACCGAGAAGCGCAACGCCCTGATCGCCGGCCTTTCCCGAGGGATGCGCCAGCGTTTGATGCTGGCCAAGACCCTGATCCCTGACCCGAACGTTCTGATGCTCGACGAGCCCGCCAGCGGCCTTGATCCGCAAGGGCGAATTGACTTGAAGAACATCATCAAGCGGCTACGATCCGAAGGAAAGACGGTCTTGATCTCGTCGCACGTTCTGGCGGAAATGACGGAGTTCTGTACCTCGGTAGCGATCATGGAGCACGGCCGGATGGTCGTTAACGGCACGATCAAGGATGTCGCCGCCAGGATCATGGGCGGCACCATCCTGGAAATCGAGCTGCTCGACGGCGAAGAGGCATTCCGCCGCGTCATCGCGGCTGATCCTCATGCCGGGCTGATCGAACGGCAAGACGATCGTTTCTCGATCGCCTATCAAGGCGGACCGGAACAAGCCAGCGATCTCCTGGGTACCCTAGTTCAAAAC
>JBDTIR010000268.1:0-3671 GCA_039936275.1 Isosphaeraceae bacterium
CCGGGACCGCCGGCGCCACCGCGACCGCCGCCTCCATTGATACCAACCTGGTTCCGCATCTGACGCATCTGGTCGAACATCGCGCGGCGTTGCGTGTCGAGTTTGGTGGAGTTGTCTTTCAACGCGGCTTTCTGTTTCTCGGTCAGGTTCAACTCGTCTTGAAGCGCGGTATTGGTCAGGACCATCCCTTTGAGTCCACTGCTGGAGCCGGCGAAGCCGCCCCGGCCGCCGCCGCCTGACATGCCCAGCGTTCTGCGCAGGGACAACTGGGCAGCCTTGGGGTCTTTGCTGGGGTCAGGTCGATCGTCTTTCGTGGCGGTCTTGCCTGCCACTGCGTTTTGGGCGTCGGCCGTATCCTGGGCTGGGGCGGCCGCTCTCGGCACCTGGGCCAGGGCTAGCGGAACGACTGTCGCGAGGGCGAGGCCCACCCCCGCCGCGAGGGCGATGCGTGTCTTCAGCGGCATGGTCACCTCCACAAAGAGTCCAAGGAGTGAAACCGAGGGGGGGGAGACGGACCTGATCGCGGAGTGATGCAGGATCGACCCGCGCGGACCTTCCGCGGACGCGGAAACCCCAAGATGACTAGCATTGTAAGCGACGAGCAGCCTTGCGCCGTCCCAAAATCCCCGAAAATTCCGGAAATCGGTCGAACCCATGCGCCGAAACACCATCGGGCTCAACCGACGCGCTGACGCCAGAGCCAGACGGCCAGGGCCGCGGCCGAGCCCAGGGTCGCCGATCGGACAAGAATGCGATAGAGCAAGAAGCGTCGGGGCGATGAGTCGTCGGGGTCGTTAGCCAGCCGTTCGAGCCGGTTGACGGCCGTCATGCCGAGTTGATAGACCAGCAGCAAGACCAGGAACCCGAACCCTTGTTCGAGCCAGGCCCGCCAGGGGATCGGCGGCAGGCCGGGCGCCCATCGCGAAGGGAGCGTCAAGGGGCTGTTGGGCTGATAGACTGTGAGCCTGGCGGCTCGGGCGTCGCGGTCCGACCCGTCGGAGACCCGCAAGACCAGTTCGACGGGTCGAGGCGTTCCGGCGCTCGGGGTGCCGTGGAGTCTTGCCGAGTTCGGGTCGAAGCTCAAACCTTTGGGCAAGGGGCCGTCCAGGGCCCAGCGGAGCGAGCCTTGACCGCCGACAGCCGCCAGGGCGACGTTGTAAGGGCGGCCCGCGATCGCCTCGGGCAGTTCCGGGGGCGTGGTGATCGCCAAGGGGGCAGCCGGTTCGCCGTCCTGCCCCTCAGGTCTAGCCTGGTCGGCCTTGGGGATCAGGGCCATGATGACCATCGTCAGCAACAGGATGAAGAGCAACGCACCGGTCAATTTCGTAACCACCACGGCGACGAACGAGTCTTCGCCAGACCCGCCGAACTCCAGGCCGCCATGCCCTCCTCGTCGTGAGCGCCTCATCGTTGGCTCTCGGCCTCCTTGGCAAAACGGAGGCGGGGCCGCTGCGTCCCCGCCTCGAATCGGTTTGAGAACCCAATAAACGACAGGCGAGGTAAGCGCGTCCCGCCGTTTGACGTTGAGAGCCTGTCCCCTAAGGGAGGGCGAGAGCTGAGCCGGATGCGGCGGAGAATCCCGCTCGGTGGGGGCCTCGCCCTTCCCAAGTCCGACCTTATGGGACAGACTCTTGGACGACGGCGGAAGCGAGGCGGCCCCAAGCCGGGTCAGGCGGCTCGGGCTGAATCAGAGCGGTCGTCGAACATCTTTTTGACGATCGAGCGGTAAAGGGCGTTGCCCTGCTCCATGCTGACGTTGAGCAGATCGAGCGCGTCCTTGAGGCTGTTGAGGGTGCGGGCGAGCTGGTCCTGAGTGGCTCGGCTGGACCGCTCGAAGGCGCTGGACCATTGGTCCGAGAGACCTTCGATGGCGGTGCTGGTACGATCGACACCCCTTCGGATCGGTTCCAGGTGGGTGTCCAGGCCGTTGTCAAGCGACAGGGCCGTCTCGATCCTGGCGAGGGTGGCCACGCCTTTACGGAGCGATTCCTCGGCCTGGCCGATACCATCGAGGTCGTCGCCAACCCGGCCGATCGCCTCGGCGCCTCGGCGGAGGGCGTCGAGCGCGGGGTGAAGGCGGTCGATCGCGCCTGCGAACCGATCGACCTGGGCGCCGAGTCCGTCACCAAGCCGATCCGACAAGGCCTCCATCGCCTGCGTTGTGCGCTCGGACTGCGCGGCCAGTTCCAGCCGAAGCTGTTCGATCTGTGCGGTCAGCGCCTCGGCGAGGTCAAGGTCAGGCGTTTCCTGGCCGGTGCGAGCCAGGACATGCTCAACGATCCAGCGATCGACCCTGGCGAGCAGGTCTTCGGCCCTGCGGTAGACCAGGGTTTGCACCAGCATCAAGGAAGCGCTCAGGAAGAGGGCCAGAAGCGTGCTGTCAAAGGCGATCTGCAAGGCCGATGTCACGCTGGTCAGGTTGCCCATGAACCCATCCAGGTCTTTGACCATGGGCAAGACCCGGCTAATGTTCATGAGGGCCTTGCTAATCCCCTCAACCGTGCCGATGAAGCCGATCACCGGCAGGAGATAAAGAATGTAGCGGGTCAAGGTGAACCGGCCGGCGGCCTGTTCCTGGTCGAGACCGGAGGATTCTCGGTTCAGCTCGACGACCTGCGCGGCTGACGGCGGGGCGTCGCCCGGCACTCTGCGGAGGAGCTGTCGAAGCCTTGCGGGTAAGATTCGCCACTCGGTCCGGGCAATTCGCTCAGGGGCTTCGAGCAGGCCGGGAGCATCAAGAAAGGCGTGTTCGTTGCGCCAGAGGCGTCGGAGTTCAAGGGTCAGGGTCATGACGGCCCAGAAGTAGATGGCCGTGCCGGCGTATTGTTCCCAGCCGCGTTCAAACATCAAGGTCGGATTGAGGACCATCAAGGCGATCGGAAACGCTGCCGCCACGGCCAGCATGATCAGGGTGACGGGGTAGGCCAGGCGCGAGGCGCCTTGAATGTCTTGAGTATTTTGAGTCATCAGGCGTGCCCTTCCGCGAATGGACCGGGCGCGGGCCGAACTCGGCTGGCCGCACCGCTTCATCCGGCAAGATCGGCAGAATCATTCTAAAACTTGATCCGTTCTCAACGGGAACAACCCTTACGGCCGCATCGGCAGATTGTACAAATCGGTCTGTCAAAAGGGAGTAAGTCAAGATTCGGCGATTGATTCGAGCTGAGAGCACGAAGCGCGAATGGGCAAGCTCTCAAAGGATCAACGCACATGAAACGGATATGGCTTGCATTTTCGGCATGGAGATTGCTAAAATACGAAAAATGAAGTCGAAGTCAATCCCACCTCGCTCTTCGACGTCCATCCCTTCGCTCGTGTCGGCAAAAGAAGGACTTAACCATGTCCCATGACGCCGCGTTCCCTGACCGCGCCGCTGCTTGCGGCCCCACGTTTTCCTCGCAACGGCTGGCCAATCCGGCCTCGTCAGGCCTGAGCCTGGATCGTCGATCGTCTCTGGCGGAACAGGCCACGAGGGTCGGACGCCGTGAAGTCATTGCTGAGGTCGTGGCCTTGCGGAGTAAACTCGGTCAGGGGCGGATCCGGCAGAGCGATTGGATGATCCTGCACAACCGTGCGAAACGCAGGGCGACCCGGATGCGTCAGCAGTTTTACCGGCTCATTGATCAGTTGGTCGAGGCCGGCGGGTTCGACGACGCCCTGGCAATCCTTCG
>JBDTIR010000269.1:0-3522 GCA_039936275.1 Isosphaeraceae bacterium
CCACCAGCCGGATTGGTGGGGCTCGCTGGCGCTCGACCCACCCTACAACGGTCAACCGCGTAACTCTTATGGAATCCAAACACGACATTCCTGATTGTCCTGCAAAGCTTCCCTGATCGACTCTGACTGACTTGAGGAAACACGCTCCAAATGACCACGGACCTTGCCCCGTTCTGGCTCTCGCTGCGGGTCGCCGGGCTGGCAACCCTGGCGATCGTCGCGCTGGGGACGCCGACGGCCCTGGCCCTGGCAAGGTTGCGGTTCCCTGGCAAAGGGCTGGTAGCGGGGGCCTTGATCTTACCTTTGGTCTTGCCGCCGACAGTCCTGGGGTACGACTTGCTCCTGATCCTGGGCCGACGAGCGCCGCTGGGGGCCTGGCTGGAACGGGCGTTCGGCGTGACGATCGTGTTCCACTGGACCGGGGCGGTGTTGGCATCGGCGGTGGCGGCCTTCCCGCTCTTTCTGCTGCCGGCCCGAGCGGCGTTCGAGGGGGTCGATCCCGCGCTTGAAGACGTGGCCCGCCTGCTCGGCCGCCGCGAAAGGTCGGTCTTCCTGGGTGTAACGCTCCCCTTGGCCTGGCGAGGCCTGGCGACGGGAACGGTCCTGGCGTTCGTGCGCGGTCTGGGTGATTTCGGTGCCACGATGATGGTCGCGGGCGACATTCCTGGCCTGACCCAGACCGCGTCCATGGCTATCTTCGACGCCAACAACGCCGGCGACACGGCCACCGCCGGGCGTTTGACGCTCTTGGTCTCAATCGTGGCGATCACCGCCCTCTGGACCGTCCAGCAGATCCAGCCCGACCGGCGGACGAAGCGATCTTGACGATTTGTGAACAAAACAACACGATATAATTTTATATATAAATTATGAAAAAGCAGTCAATCCGATGATCCCGGTGCTGGAGGCGCACCTGACCAGGCAAATTCACCCCGGGCTCAAGCTGGAGGTCGAACTAGCCCTGGGACCGGAGTGCGGCGTGGTCTTCGGGCCGTCGGGGGCGGGCAAGACGACCTTGCTCCGCCTGATCGCCGGCCTGGATCGACCCGACGCGGGCGTCGTCCGTCTGGGGGGCGAGGTGCTCTCCGACCCCGGGCGGTCGATTGATGTGCCCTTGCGGGCGCGACGCATCGGGTTGATCTTTCAGGATGATCTCTTGTTCCCGCATCTCAGCGTCAAGGGCAATCTCCGGTTCGGTCTCAAGGGGTGGCCGAGGACCGAGGCCGCCGCCAGGCTCGACGAGGTGGCGACGCTCTGCGGGGTCGGGCACTTGCTCGGCAGAAACCCTGAAACGCTCTCCGGAGGCGAGCGGCAGCGAGTCGGCCTGGCAAGGGCCCTGGCCCCCAGGCCCAGGCTCTTGCTCTGCGACGAGCCGGTCTCGGCGCTCGATCTGGACAGCCGCTTCGCTTTGGTTGAACGGCTCCGCCAGGTCCAGCGGGCCGAGGCAATCCCCTTGCTTTACGTGACCCACAGCCCCGCCGAGGCGGTCGCCTTGGGGTCTCGGCTCTTCCTGCTCCGCGACGGCCGGATTGCCGACGAAGGGGTGCCGCTGGACGTCTTGGCGTCGGCGACGGGTCGTCAGCCCCTGGAAGGCATGCGCAACATTGTGAATGGGGTCGTCGCCGGTCACGCTCTCGACGGCGGCGCGACCTTCCTTCACCTGATTGGCGGGCCAGGCTTGATCGTGCCTCATGACGCCCGCCCCGTCGGCTCCGCCGTGTCGGTCACGATTTGCGCCGATGAGATCCTGTTGGCCCTGGGGCCGATCGCGGGCCTGAGCGCCCGCAACCTGATCGCCGGGGTCGTGGAGCGGGTCGTCGCCCACGGGACCGAGGCGGAGGTGATCGTCCGCACCGGAGAGTTGACCTGGATCGTCAGCGTCGTCGAGCCCGCGGTCAAGGCCCTGGGGCTCGCTCCCGGGTCGGCGGTCCAGATGATTATCAAGGCAAGAGCGTGCCGGGTCGCCGACGTTCTGGCCGCGAATGGGGACGTTCGAGGCGTCGAGCCTACCGAAATCGCAAACGACTGAACCGGATCGCCAACATGGACCGAACGCCCCGCCTGTCTCGACGCGCTCCCCAACGGCCAGGGGCCGATCGTCGAGGCCGTCCGCGCCGAACTCCGAGCCGGCCGGGGTCCGATGGCCCATTCCGCTACCTCGCCCTGTTCAAGCCCTACGACGTTCTGACCCAGTTCACCGACCTCAACGGCCGAACCACCTTGAAAGACTTCGTGCCGATCCCCGGCGTCTATCCCGTCGGCCGACTCGATCGCGACAGCGAAGGCCTGCTTTTACTGACCGACGACGGCCAGCTCGCCCACCGCTTGACCGACCCTCGATTCGGCCACCCCCGGACTTATCTCGCCCAGGTCGAACACCTTCCCGACGCCGAGGCGCTCGCCGCGCTTCGTCGCGGCCTGACCCTGAACGACGGTCCCACGCTGCCTATCGAAGCCGACCTCCTCACCGAGCCCCCCCTCTTGCCCGATCGCCCCGTGCCGATCCGGTTTCGCAAGGCGGTGCCGACGGCCTGGCTCCGCCTGGTCCTCCGCGAAGGCCGCAACCGCCAGGTCCGCCGCATGACCGCCGCCGTCGGCCTTCCCACGCTCCGCCTGATCCGCGTCGCCGTCGGCCCCGTCCTCCTTGGCGACCTCCCCCCCGGCCACTGGCGCGACCTTTCCGCCGAAGAACGCGCGGCCTTGGGAATTGGCCCTCCGATGAGTGGGCGGGTAAACTGATGGATAGGTTCGCCGAATCCGTTGCGATCAGGTACAAACGGCGTTGAGCCAGCTCACTTTGCGGACGAGGGGACACTGCGATGGCCAGCATGCCGCGAATTCACAAGGGACTGACGCTGGAGGAGTTCCTCAAACTCCCCGATATTGAAGAACCCCCTTGCCTGGAATATATCGACGGCCGAATTGAGAGGAAGGCCGTGGCTCAGACGAAGCATATCGTGATCCAGTCGCGGCTGAACGAACGCCTCGATCAGTTCGCCCGACCGTCCCAACTAGGTGAATCGTTCCCCGAACTGCGCTGCACCTTCGCTGGCCGATCAATCGTGCCCGACATCGTATTCTTTCTGGAGGACCATATTGAGTTGGACGACCAGGATGAATACGCCAATGTGGTCCGTCGCCCTCCCGACATCCATGTCGAGATCATTTCGCCCGATCAATCGGTGGCCAAGACACACCGCAAATTACTCTGGAGCGTGACGAACGGCTGCCCGCTGGGCGTCTTGATCCACCCGGAACGCAAGACAATCAACGTCTATCGACCAAACCAAGAGCCCGAGCGCCTCGCGCCGGATGGGGCCATTCATGGAGAGCCTGTCTTGCCAGGCTTCCGATTACCGGTGGCCGAAGTATTCGGCTGGTTGGTGCGTCGCAAGCCGAACCCACCTGCTTCGGGAGTGGACCCCGCATGAGCCAGGTCGATGCATCTATTTCATCCAGCGGCCCGCCGTTGCGACTGACGTTCGAGGAGGGGACCATCCTCGTCGAAGGTTTGCCCGAAGG
>JBDTIR010000270.1:0-2490 GCA_039936275.1 Isosphaeraceae bacterium
CGTCAAGGGGCTCGACGCCGAGCTTCCAGCGGCCGAGCTTGCGCTGCCAATCCTGCTGGCGGATGGGCTTGGTCGGCTTTGGGGTCAATCGCCACGACGGCGTCGGCGAGGTCGGTTCAGGCGTCCTATCTCGGGTCGTCTTGGCCTCAATCGAAGAGGGTGGTTCTGGGCCGCTCAGGGGGGACCGGGGCCGCTTGGCCGAACAGACGGCGCAGAGCGCCGACCGTCTCGGGAGCGAAGCCGGCGTAATGATTGTTGACGAACGTGACGACCGGCACTCGCTCGGCCATTGAGGCGATGACCCCTGCCGTCTCTTCCAGATCGGCGGAGCGGTCCACGACGACCCGGTCCCAACGGGTCGTGATCTTCTCGATCGCCTCGCGGTCCCCCACCAGACGGACGAAGCCGAAGTCGGCGGTGATCGGGTCAAGCTGCTCGACGATCCTGGCGGGTGACGGCATCCACTGCTGCCGGGTCAAGACGAACGCGGCACCGTGGTCGCGAAGGGCTTGCAGGAGCGGCTCAACCACCCATCTCGGGTTGCGGATCTCGACCGCCAACGGCGCCTTGTGATGCGGCCAGGTCGCGAGGAACTCATCAAGCACGGGCAAGAACTCCTCCAGGGAGCCGAACGCCCCTCGGTTGAAGTAGCCCATCTGGAGCAAGGCGCATCGGAGCTTCGCGCCCAAGGGTTCAATCGCTCCGACGAACGCCTCGACGTCTTCCCGGCAGCCGCGCAACTGCTTCTCGTGGGTGATGACCTTGGGCACCTTGGGCACGAACTGGAAGTCTGCTGGGGTTCGATCGCACCAACCTCGGACCATCTTCGAGGTCGGTGGCCGGTAGAAGGTACTGTCCACCTCGACGATCGGGAAGCGGTCGGCGTAATACCCCAGGTATTCGCCAGACGCTGTACCTTCCGGGTAAAATGGCCCTTCCCAGTCGGCATAGCTCCAGCCGCTGCAACCGATCAAAATGGGGTGTGGCTGTTCACTCATCGCCTCATTGTAAACAACGGAAGGTCCGGCGTAAACTCAATGAGCAAGGATATCCGCTCTCATTTGGAACGAGGTCAAAGGCCATTGAGCACGATTCACCCCGGCAAGACAACCGCCGAGACGCCGCTCGTCGCTGGGCAGCGGCTCGACCAGGCAGAGTTCCACCGTCGCTATGAGGCGATGCCGTCCGACGTCCGGGCCGAACTCATTGATGGAGTTGTTTATATTCCAAGTCCCGTCAGTCGTGAACATGGTCACGCGGACGTCAACGCCATAGGTTGGCTGATGCATTACCGTCGCCACACACCGGGCGTCGAAGTTCTCGGCGACGCCACGACCATTCTCGGCCGCAAGAGCGAGCCTCAACCCGACGTCCAGCTCCGCATCCTGCCCGAGTGCGGCGGTCAGAGCCGGAACCAAGGGCCTTACGTCGGTGGTGCTCCCGAGTTGGTGGTGGAAGTCGCCAAGGCGACCCGGTACGTGGACCTTGGGCCAAAGCTGGCCGACTACGAGCGTGCCGGAGTCCTGGAATACCTCGTCCGCGCCCTGGACCCGGACGAAGTCCTCTGGTTCGCCCTCCGAGACAGGGCCTTTATCCAGGTCTCGCCCGACGCCGACGGCCTCTACCGCTCATCCGCGTTCCCCGGTCTCTGGCTTAACCCCGCCGCGCTTTTGTCTGACGACCTCGATCGACTCTTCGCCGCCCTGGACCTCGGCCTGGCCACCCCCCAACACGCCGCCTTCGTCGCCAGGCTCGCCAATGCCCGTGAATCATCTTGATAAGGGCCAAAATATCAATCGTAGATATCTTTACGATTTCCGATCTTGACGACAACCACGAGTAACCGATCATCAACGATTCGATAGATAATCCGATAATCACCCGATCGGATGCGTAGGTGGCCTTGCCATTCCTTGCCCTTGAGCCTCTTGGCACCGGGAGGACGCGGGTCATTGGCCAGGGCGCGAATTCGAGCGATGACTTGATCGGCGAGCTTACTGGGCAAAGCCTCCAAGCCTTTCAATGCGGTTGGGAGGATCTCAACCTCAAACGTCGCCGAGCCCGATCTGGCGGAGGGCTTCTTCAAAGGGGATGGGGACTTCGGTGGGGTCGTTGAGCCTTCGTTCGGCGTCTTCGACGTCGATCCGGTCTTCCTCCTGCTCAATGAGCCGCTCCAGGAGCTGGAGGTAGCGGACCGGAAGCACGGCCACATCGTTCTTGCCGATCCGGACGATGGTTCCCTTTCCGCGGTTAGCGGCTCGCTTCAAGGCGGCGATCCCATCCTCAATGCCCTCTCCAGGGGTCGCCTGAACGACCCGATCATCGACCAAACGGCCGACCAGGGCACGAACCGTCTGCCGGTCAATCGTGCGAATCCGAACGTCTCGGGCTTGTTGATCTTTGTTTATCATTGCAACGTTTTCGCTACAGAGAAACCCCGAATTGGGATTCCGAATCCAATCATGGAACCAACAGTTGGAGGACGCTTGT
>JBDTIR010000271.1:0-4239 GCA_039936275.1 Isosphaeraceae bacterium
CGCCTACAAGCTCGAGTTCATCTTGCCGAAGTTTAATATGTACCGTCGCATCCTGGCTGAGACCCTGGCCGTGGATGGACTCAAGGGGCGCGGCTGGTCGGTCGATCGAACCCTGGAGTTCGCCAAGCTGGTCTTGATTGAGAACCCAAAACGAATCTTCGGACGATCCGGCCCAAGATCCTTGACCGAGACTTGACCAGTGGCCGTTCGTGGGGAAGGCTTGTGCCTATGGGCAGCGCCTGCCGCGGTGGGCCTCGGCCGCGCCGCTGCCCAACCTATCGGGCTCATTTTCTTGAAGATTTCCTCAAGAAAAAAATGGCCAGCAAGGACCGCCGCCCATGGCACGTTTCTTTCGCGCAAAACCCCTCGGGGTCGCCTTGTTCGTGGGCGCGGCCCTGACCGTTCCCGTCGTGCTCTGGACGCAGCGTGGCGACGCCTCGCTTTCGGCAGGCCACGACCAGGACCCTGGCACGAATCCGCAAAACGCCACCTCCAAGCGCCAGGGGAAATCGACCAAACCGGTCTCGCTGCTGGCGCAAATGGGCGTGGGCGGCGGTTCCCAGACCGGCACGCGGATTCAACCCGACACGTCGAGCCCTCGCCCCTTGACCGATCGGGCCGCCGGGGTTCCCGGTTCGTTGCCCGGCTCTGTGAAAGCGGACGAGCGGCAGGGACGCGACTCGATGGGCGATCGCGGCCTGCTCGCGCCAATCAATCCCCCGAGGCCTCCGGTCGCGGGCCCCGGGTCGCCCTACGGCGCTGGTTCGCCGTCGAGACTTCCGACCGATCCAACCGCCCCGCTTGAGACCTTGCCGTATCCGCTCGGGGAAGGAGGCCAGTCGGGATTTAATCCGGAACAGCTCGACCAACTGGCCGTCGAGCTTCTACCCAGAGCCAGGATCATTACCGATCCGGCCGAACGGTCGTTGGCGATGGGTCGGATCGCGCGATCCTGGATCTCAGCTCGCAAGTTTGTCGTGGCGGGAGAAGCCCTGGAGGAGGCCAGCAAGGCCGCCCTGGAGATGAAGCCCGGCCTGGTTCGCGACCTTCGCATCCTGGCCATTGTGACGAATCGCAACCTTCTGGCGGCTGAGGAGGTCCGTCAAGGAGGCTTGAACCGTGACGACACGTACGACGAGATCGGCGCCGACTCTCTGCTAGCTCCGGACGAGGTGGATGAGGCCGCACGCCAGAACGCGGCCAAGCAGGCCAAGGCCGCACGCGACCATCGGATCGCCGAACGCGACTTCTGGCTTAAAAGCGCCCAGTATCAGTGGCGGCGCGCCGCGGAACTGGCCGGCACGCTCCAGAGCGACGACTACCGCAGCGAAATCCTCACCAAGGTGGTCGATAGCCAGGCCAACGGCAGCATGGAGATCGCCAACGTGGCAAATCGTCTGGACCCGTCGAAGCCGGATTACGACCAAGAGCGCAAGGCTTTGCTCGGCCTGGCCGACCAGGCCCTGGTCTGGGCCTCACAGCACGCTCGCATGATTGAACTGCCAGCCTGGCGCGACAAGGCCCGCCTGGGGATCGTGATTGCCGCCGCCAGCTCTGACCAGGACGTCCGCGGTCTGGAGATTGCCCGGTCAATCCCCCAACCCGAGTTCCGTTCCGACGCCTTGATCCGCCTGGCCGAAGACCAGGCTTACCACGGTCGCAATCAAGCCGCCACGGCGACCTTTGCCGAAGCTGCGCGAACCGTCGCAGCGATCCCCTTGGCCGACCCCCGCGACGTCTTGACCGGCGTCCTGATCGACAGCCTCATCACTCTCGGCCGATTTGACGACGCCCGCGCCAGCGTTTCACTCTATATCGACCCCACTCGTCGGCTGACCGCCCTGGGCGCTGTCGCCCAGTCGCAGGGGCAACGCGGCCTGGCGAAATCGGCCCGGATCTGGATCGAGCGCGACGCCCCCCCCGAATATCGCTCGCACCTGTTCAGGCGGGTGAGCGACGGCATCACCCTGGGCATCGACTCGGTTCGCAGCCAGGTCCTGAACACCAGCAACTAACCCGAGCGATCCAAGGATTTGACCCAAGCCCAAACCCCAAAGCGCGGCGAGCCCCCTTAAACGGGCTCGCCGCGTTTGTGTGCGCCTCGTTCAGGTCTTGGAAGCGAAGAAGGCCCCGTAGCGATCCTTGGTCGCCCTGATGCCGGCGTGAACCGCATGGTGATCAAACCCGAGGACGAACATCTGGCAGCCCCAGGCGCGCATCCGCTCGGCGTATTCAGGCCCTCGAGGAACGATTCCCCAGGGTTTACCCGCCGCTCGACAGGCATCGGCGATCTTCTCAATCGTGGCCAGGCACTTCGGGTTCTCGAAGTCGCCCGGCACCCCCAAAACCTGGCTCAGGTCAGCAGGGCCGACAAAGATCAGGTCCACGCCGGGCACGTTGAGGATCTCGGTCAAGGATTCCAGGGCCGAGATCGTCTCGATCTGTATGCCCACAAACAGGTTCTCATTTGAACGTGATGTATACTCGGCCAAGGGGGTCAGGCCGAAGCGGCCGTCGCGGTTGCCGCCGTTCAGTCCGCGCTCGCCAAGCGGCCAGAACTTCGCCCAGTGGACGGCCTGGTCGGCGTCTTCAGGGCCGCGGATCATGCTGACCATGATTCCCCCGGCCCCGGCCTCCAGGGGGCGCATGATCGAGGCGTAATCCGTCGCGGGCAAACGGACGAACTGATCCAGGTCATAGGCCTTGGCCGCCAAGGTCGCCCACTCGATCTCTTTCATCGTCAAACCGGCGTGCTCGATGTCGATCCAGAGACCGTCGAACCCGCCGTGCTCGCCAACGATCTCGATCAGCTTCGGACTGAACAATTGGCCCACCCCGAACAGGCGGACCACCTGACCATCGGCCAGCAGTTGCTTGATGCGCGGCATTGCGGACTTCCTTTTCGTTTGAATTGGCCGTCGTCGTCCCGGTTTTTGACCGTTGCTCAACCCCGAGGCCGATTTTACGAGGAGTCTGACCGGAAGTGCGACCCCCTACTTTCCACTCTCTTGGAACGGCGGCGATCCTCTCGGTACGCTGGTCTTGAACCGCGTGCTAGTCCATAATAGGAAAGAGGCCGGTTCGAGGATTCGCAACGAAATCGCCCCGTTTCCGCCCACCGGAGAGCAAGCGCTGATGACCCCCGCCGAGGAGACGTTGCCAACCGAAGCAGCCAGGCCAAGGCCCACGATCCGCCTGACGTTCGGCTCGCTTTTCTGGCGAGTCGTGGTGGTCAGCTTCGTGATCTGGGAAATCCTCCTCTGGGCGTACCTGAAGCGGATGGGCTTGCGAAAGCAGCAACGGATCGCCAGGTTCCTGCTGTTCTCGCCCAGGATGCTCGGCTACGCCTTCATGCTCGGGGCGGCGATCACCGTCGCGACCAGCCTGTTGGTGCGTCTGGTGCTCGCCCCCTTGATCCGCCGTTGGCACACGCCCAGACGCCCGGACGACGTGATGGGCGCGCAGATGTTCTACCTGGGCGCCAACGAACCTTTGCTGGCCGAAGCGCCCGCCAGACTCCAAAGCGGCCGACTTTGGCACCCGGGGACCTTGATCCTGACCAATAGCCGGATCGGCTTCTTTCCTTTCGCCTGGGACGCCCCCCCTTGGCTGGTCCCGCTCGACCAATTGCGTGCGGTGCGGGTCGAACCGGCCTCCTCGTTCGCGTTCGGAATGGTCAAAGGACTCCCCGACCGCCTCGTCTTGCAAGACGCCTCGGAGGCTGAACGACGGTTCGCGGTGGCCGACCCCCTGATGATCCTGGACTGGCTTGACGGGTACGTGGCGCCCCAGTTTCTCCACTTTGACGGGCCGCTCGACAACGCCGACCCACCCTGTTGAGGACGACTCGATGCCATCGTCGTTTCATGTAGTGATTACTGACTTTCTCGACGATGCGACCGTCGAAACCCCCGTGCTCGGGGAGATCGCCCGGATCACCCTGGCCGGCGCTCATGATGAGGTCGGGCTCGCCCCCCATCTGCCCGACGCCGACGCCCTGATCGTGTACCACGAGGTGCCGATGCTGACCGACGCCTCGTGGTCGCTCGCCGAAAAGTGTCGAGGGGTCGCGCGAGCGGGGGTCGGGTTCAACAACCTGGACATCGTCGCGGCCGGCAGGCGGGGGATCGCCGTGTGCAACGTTCCTGACTACGGGACCGAAGAAGTCGCCGACCACGCGATCATGATGCTCCTGGCCGTGGCCAGGAACCTCGTCGGTTGTCACTCGGCGATTCAAAA
>JBDTIR010000272.1:0-4970 GCA_039936275.1 Isosphaeraceae bacterium
CAGGGCCGCGTTTTCAACGGCAAGAGTATTCTCGATCTCACCAGCCTGGCCGCCGAATGCGGCACCCGGCTTGACCTCGAAGCCCTTGGCCCCGACGCCGACGCCGCCCTCAACGCCCTCGCCGCGCTCGTCTCGGCACAGTTCCACGAGCATGAATCTGAAGACGGGGCCTCTAAGGACCCCGCCCCATGACGTTAACCCAACGGGTGGCCTCTCGGCGGGCCCGCCACCCGCGCCAATCCTGGCCGAAGGCCCAACCCGGCCCAAAGGCCGCCCCCCCTATCCCTTGCCCCGACCGCTGGAACCTCAACGTGTCGCGCGTGCCCAAGAAGTCCATGCAGATCCTGCGAGGAATCGCCGTCAGCCCAGGTCTGGCCATCGGCCCCGCCTTGGTGTTCGACCCTCGCGGTCTGCGCTTGCCGGTCAGGACGATCGACGATGACGCGGTGGCTGCCGAACTGGTCCGACTCGACGCCGGACTCGACGCCGCCAGAACCACGGCCGAGGCCGACGAAGCCGACGCCCGAGGCCGCCTCGGTCCCCAGTACGCCGACATCCTTGGCGCCCACGCGCGGATGATCGCCGACCCAGTCCTCCGTCAGGGGGCCCGCCAACGAATCGAACTTGAGAAAATCACCGCCGAACACGCCGTCACCGAGGAACTCGACGGCTACGCCGAACGATTGCGGAATCTGGCCGATCCCCACCTGGCCGCTCGCGCCGCCGACGTCCGCGACATCCAGACGAGGATCATCGCCTGGTTCTCCGGACGTCAGCCCTCCAAGGCCCTGATCGACCCGCCCGAGGCCTGCATCGCCCTGGTTCACGACCTCTCCCCCAGCCAGACCGCCGGGCTCAACCCAAAGCGCGTGCTCGGCTTCGCCACCGAAGCCGGCGGCCGGACCAGCCACACGGCGATCGTGGCCGCGGCCCTGGAAATCCCAGCCGTCGTCGGCATCGGATCGTTTCTGGCCCGCGCCCGCGACTGCCGTCGCGTCATCATCGACGGCGACGAGGGCCTGGTGATCCTCGACCCCGACGCCGAAACCCTGCACAGCTACCACCAGGCCGAGACCGAGAGGGCGACCCGGTTCGCTGCCCTGGCCGGCCTGGCAAGCTTGCCCGCCGTCACCGCCGACGGTATCCCCATCACCCTCCTGGGTAACATCGAGTTTCCCGTCGAGGTCGCCGCGTGCCGCGACCGGGGCGCGCAGGGGATCGGCCTCTACCGGACCGAATTCCTCTACCTCAACGCCGACCGGCCGCCCGACGAGGCCGAGCAGTTCGTCGCCTACGAGGCCGTGGTCCAGTCGATGGCCGGCCACCCCGTGACGATCCGCACTCTTGACCTCGGAGTCGACAAACTCACGACCTGCCACCAGGGAGACAACGTCCCCACGGCCAGGAACCCCGTCCTCAGCCTCCGCAGCCTCAGACTCTCACTCCGCGAGCCGAGCCTGTTCCGGACCCAACTCCGCGCCATCCTCCGCGTCAGCGCCCTGGGCGACGTCCGGGTGATGTTCCCCCTCGTTTCAACCCTCAGCGAGTTCCGCCAGGCCCGAGCGATCCTCGACGACGTGGCCCGCGAACTGACCGCCGAAGGAATTCCGGTTCCCCCCAACCTGCCCGTCGGTGCCATGATCGAGGTTCCCGCCGCCGCCGTCATGGCCGGGTCGCTGGCCAAGGAAGTCGACTTCTTCTCGATCGGCACCAACGACCTGATCCAGTACACCCTGGCCGTGGACCGCGGCGACGAGTCCGTCGCCAACCTCTACAACGCTTCCGACCCGGCCATCCTTCGACTGATCGCCATGGTCGTCGAAGGGGCCAGACCCCTCAATCGGGACGTAACTATCTGTGGATCGATGGGCGGCGA
The DNA here is from genome assembly GCA_039936275.1 of Isosphaeraceae bacterium. GTDB lineage: Bacteria > Planctomycetota > Planctomycetia > Isosphaerales > Isosphaeraceae > JBDTIR01. The sequence continues at coordinate 1,877 of JBDTIR010000272.1, forward strand.
CCCACTCTATACCATGCTCCTGCTCGGTCTCGGCGTCCATGGCCTCAGCATGCCCCCACACCAGTTGCCCGAGGTTAAACGGATCATTCGCGCCGTCACGCTCGATCAAGCGCGGACCCTCGCCAGGGACGCTCTCCAGCAAGAAACCGGTGAAGCCGTCACCACACTGCTTCAGTCCGCCATGGACCGCGCCCTGAACGCCGCGACCACCCCCAACGCCGACCGCGCGACCAGACCCTTGAGCCAATCCGCGTCGGCATGTCAAACACAATAAACGCACAATCAACGTTTCAATACGGAGATTTATCGAAATTGGGAGGGCGCATTGACACCACGTACGTCTGCGAAGTCACCCGGACGGGTTTCCAAACCAGGCTGTTCCGGGCCGAGACCAAAGTCTCGATCCGTGGCCTCTGGAATCGGCCGGGGTTTCCGCCGCCCTTGGTGGTTCTCGCGCCGCACGCCTTGAGTTCAACCGGCGGAGCGCGGCCTCGGCGTCGAGACCGCTTGAGCCTTCTTGCCGGACCTTGATCGAAGACGTCGGCCCCTTTTTGGCCGGATGAGGGACACCCGCAACATTGTCAGCCGACCCAACGACCACCAGCACCAAGGTGCGCCTCCGTTTCGCCAAATGCGGCGACCTTCGCCTGGTCAGTCATCATGACCTCATGCGCACCCTGGAACGAACCCTGCGCCGCGCCAACCTTCCGGTGGCCCGAAGCCAGGGGTTCAACCCACGTCCCAAGGTCGTCTTCGCCCTAGCGCTGGGCCTTGGGATCGAGGGCAGGCGTGAAGTGGTCGATCTCGAATTGACCGAACCCCTGGACCCTGTTGACGTTTTGACTCGACTGGCCGCCGTGGCCCCCCCTGGCCTGGAATTCCTCGAAGCGCAGGTCGCTCCGCCAGGCCGAGCCCCTCGACCTTTGACCGTCTGGTATGCCCTGGAGGTTCCCGAGCCTCGCCGTGAGGCCGCCAGGGCCGCCACTGCGACCCTGCTGACTGACGCCAGCCGCCCTCACACCCGGCACCGGCGCGACCGCGCCGACTCCCAGATCGACCTGCGACCGTTCGTCCTTGACGCCGGACTCGACCCCGACGGGGTCCTCCGGTTCCGCCTGAATGTGGGCCAGGACGGCTCGGCAAGGCCCGAGGAAGTCCTCGATACCCTCGACCTCCGTGACCTGCTCGACACCGGGACCATCCTGGCCCGAACCGAGATCGAACTGGCCCCGACTCCGTGATATGGACCGTTGGTTTCCCGTTGTGCTGGCCACTGTTTCGTGAATTGAATCAAATTGAGTTGAGCGGCGAGATTCCAAACCGAATCCCTTCCATCCTAAAGGCCGCATAGGTCCCAGAACTCCGCGACGACCGACCTGTGGACCGCCTTTTTTTGGAATCGATTCTGAGACAACCCTCTGGAATCCGTCCTTCTGTTCTGCCTGATTCATTTCGGCTTCGTCGGAATCCGTTTGAATCCAGCACCTACCGGAACCGGACCACGATCCATGTAAAAATTCATCCGACTTTAGCGATAGAAAGACTCCCCGCATGAAGAAAGAAATGCTGATCAACGTGCTCCAGCCCGAGGAGTGCCGCATCGCGATCGTCGAGGACGGCATCCTTGAGGAGCTCTACGTCGAGCGTACCAGCCTGGAAAGCTACACCGGCAACATCTACAAGGGCCGAGTTGTGAACCTTGAGCCCGCCATCCAGGCGGCATTCGTTGATTTCTCGGTCGGTCGCAATGGGTTCCTCCACGTCTCTGACGTCGAACCCCAATATTACCGCCGCCACCTCGGCGACGACCACGACCTTGGCGCTCGCGACCGCGAACGTGTCCGCGAACCAAGACGCGACCATGACGACCCCCGCGCGTCTCGCGGCCCATCGACCGAAGACCGACCCTCCCGAGACCGTGACCACGATCGGCCAGACCGTTCGGAAAAAGGGCGGCGCGACCGCTCGGAGCCTCGCCCCTTCGGTGAAGGACTGGTCGACGACCAGTGGCGCGTACCGAGCCCTCCACCACGCCCCGAACCCGAGCGTCGGGCTCGCCCGGAGCCGCCCAGGGTCCAGGCCGAACCGCCCGCCGCTCCTCGTCCCGCTCGTGATCGAGAACGGGAGCCACGCGTCCAGGAACCGCCGGCCGAACCTCGGAGCCGGGCACCCCGTCCCGCCGAGCCGCCCCCGTATAATTACGAGGCCGACCTGCCTCCCAGCCGGACGGTTCGCCGGGAGACCGAAGTGAGGACCCCCGAGGCCGACCTGCCTCCCAGCCGGACGGTTCGCCGGGAGACCGAAGTGAGGGCCCCCGAGGCCGACCTACCTCCCAGCCGTACCGCCCGATCCCGCCCGGCGCCGACCGAGTTCGGTGCCGGCACCGAAACACCCAGCCCTTCCATCAGGAGTATCGAGCCCGAGCCGGAGGCTCGCGGCGCCGAGCCAAGACGGGGACGTGGACGAGGTCGCGGTCGAAGCCGCTCAGAGCCGGAGCCGTTGGCCGAGACCAGGCCCGAACCGCTTGAACTTGCCGACGAAATCGATACCGAGATCGACCAGGCCGCCGACGACCTGACCGAAACGCCCAGACGCCGAGGGGGCCGCGCCGCCATCCGCTCTCGAGGCGGCGAGCGCGAGCCCGAACGACCTCGTCCACCCGCCGTCGAACGACCGAGCGCCCCCGAGCGACCTCGCGGCCCGGCACCGGCCGGACGCTCCTTTGACGAAGGGCTGGAGCGCCCGCGAACCGCCGAGCCCGAGCGCCCGCGAACCAGTCGCCCAAAGGCCCCCGAACGCGGCCGGACCACCGAGCCGGAGCCCACCCGCGAACGAACCCAGCCCCACGCCCGAGCCGGCGAACCGGGCTACGTCCCCCGCCGCGAGCGCACCCGAGGAATCGAACCCGACGCCTCCACGGGCTTCGACTGGGGCGAGACCGAGGTTCCCCATGACGACGACGACATCGATCGCCTGCTCGACGTCGAAGGAGAAACCGAGGACCTCGACGAAGAATCGGTCGCCAGCAAGACCGAGGGCCCCCGCCCCCGCCCTCGCCGTCGCCGACGTGGCCGTCGCCGCGACCGCGATGATC
>JBDTIR010000273.1:0-1534 GCA_039936275.1 Isosphaeraceae bacterium
TCACCTACACGCCCGACCCCGACATCTTCCGCGACCTCGCCTACGATCCCGTCCTGATCGGCGAACGCCTTGATGTGAAAACGTACCTCAATAAAGGTTTGTCGATCCAGTTCGTCGATCAGAAAACCAAGACCCAGACCGAGTACCGCCATGACGGCGGCGTTGCCGACTTTCTCGACGCGGTCAGCGCCGCGCGGGAAGACGTCCGCGTCGCGCCGACGGCGTTTCTCCTGGAACGCGACGAAAACGACGTCCGGATTCACCTCGCGCTGACCTGGACTGAATCGACTGACGAGGTGGTCAAGTCATTCGTGAACACCATTCCCACCCGTGACGGCGGCACGCATGAGCAAGGGTTATTTGTCGCCGTCAACGCGGCCGTCAAGAAGTTCATGGCCACGCACGAACTGGTCAAGAAAGGGATGGAGATCAAGGGGGAGGATATCCGCGAGGGCCTGACCGCCGTACTTTCGATCTGCATTCATGAGCCGCAATTCCAGGGGCAGACCAAGGACCGCCTCAACAACCCGGAAGTGCGCTCCCTGGTTGATTCGGCGATCAGGCCCCGGCTCGAAGACTTCTTGCTCAAGAACAAGAGCGTCGGCGACGCGATCGCCGCGAGGGTGATTCAGGCCGCCAGAGCGCGCGAGGCCAGCCGGGCCGCCGCCAGCCAGGTCCGCCGCAAGACTGCGATCAACAACCGACTCAACCTGCCCGGCAAGCTTCACGACTGCGACAGCAACAACGCCGGGGAAACCGAATTATTTATCGTCGAAGGCGACTCGGCCGGCGGCTCGGCCAAACAAGGCCGCGACCGCGACATCCAGGCCATCTTGCCCCTCAAAGGCAAGGTGCTCAACGCCGAGCAAGCCGGCAAGGCCAAGGTGCTCGACAACAAAGAACTGACCGACATCATCAGCGCCCTCGGCTGCGGCATGGACGACCAGTACGACCAAAGCCGTCTCCGATACGGCAAGGTCATCCTTTTGACCGACGCCGACAGTGACGGCCACCACATCGCCACCTTGCTCCTGACCTTCTTCTACCGCCACCTTCCCGCTTTGATCGACGACGGACACGTTTATCTTGCCTGCCCCCCCCTGTACAAGATCACCTGGGGCAAGGAAACCTACTGGGCCGCCGACGACGCCAGCCGCGACAAGGCCCTGACCAAACTGCCCAAAAACGCCAAACCCAACATCACCCGCTTCAAAGGGCTCGGCGAGATGCCCGCCACCCTGCTCTATGAAACCACCCTCGACCCCACCCGCCGCCGCCTGCTCCGCGTCGTCGTTCCCGAAGAAGATCGACCCTACACGGAGAGCACCGTCAGCGACCTCATGGGCAAGGAACCCGAAGCCCGGTTCAAGTTCATCATGGCCGAGGCATATACGGCGAAAGACATTGATATTTAATTAATTGATTTTGTAGGGCGTGTGAAGCACGCCGATTTTGATTCCCGGATGGCGTGCTTCACACGCCCTACCACTGCTCACTCTCGAAGAAGGTCCCTCGCTCACGCGTCGGGTTTCGA
>JBDTIR010000274.1:0-3985 GCA_039936275.1 Isosphaeraceae bacterium
TCCCCATGAGACGCCTTCTGCTGATCGTGGTGCTGATCCAGGCCGCCTTGGTGACCGGGTTCCTCGTTGCGCTGGGGTCGGGCCGGTTTCCGCTCGGGGTGCCTGGAGAGTGGGAATGGACGCGACTCCAGGTTGCGCCGACCTTGCTGGACTGGATGACAGCCCTGCTCGGGATCACCCTCTATGCCGGGGTCATTGGCCAAGGGTCCAGGGTCCTGAGCCGAAAAGCGAGTCGAGGGCGCGAAGGCGTCCTGGTCTCGATCCTGATCGTGGCGAGCGTCGCGGTTCAGGCGACCGTTCAGAGCGGGGCTCCACAAGGCTACGGCCTGACCAAATGGGTTACTCTGGCGATGCCGGGATCGAGCGGGTATGACACCGTCGCCAAACGTGAAGCGCGCGATCCCTGGCGGTTCTGGGCGGCGTATCCCGACTGGATCAAGACCCAAGACGCCCTGCATATCGGCACGCATCCTCCAGGTCTCTTCCTCACGGCCAAGGCGTCAAGGACCTTGATGGAATCGCAGCCGGAACTGGCGAGGTTCGTCGTGGCGCACCTGCCGGAGACGGTCCTGGTCGGCTTTCGGGAGATCCTCGGCCCCTTATCGACGACCGACAAGGCCACCCTGGCCTGGATCGGCGCCTGGACCCTGCTCGCCTGCTCGGCCACGGTCGCCCCATTGTATTGCCTGGCGAGGGGGTCTGGCCTGTCAAGCTCAGCGGCCTGGGCCTCGGCGGCGCTCTGGCCGTTGGTCCCTTCAACAATCCTCTTCCAGCCGACGGCCGACACCGCCTTCCCCTTGCTCTCGACGACTGCGCTGGCCCTGGCGGTCCCCGGGAAGCCCTGGGCTGCTGTCCTGGCAGGGGTGACGCTCGCCCTGGGAATGCAGTTCACGCTCGCCTTCTTACCGGTTGGCCTGATCGCGGCCCTGATGCTCTTAAGTCTGCCAGGCACCCCTTGGCGGCGTCGGCTGCTCCTGGTCTGGGCGACCGGGCTCGGGTTCCTCGGGTTCACCCTGGTGGTCTGGACCGTCTCGGGGGCCGACCCGTTTCTCATCTGGTGGTGGAACCAGAAGAACCATGCCCAGTTTTACCTGGAATTCCCCAGGACCTATCGCGCCTGGGTGATCGCCAACCCGGTTGAGCTGGCCGTCGCGCTTGGCCTGCCGATTGTGGTCTGGGCGGGTTCAGGCCTGAAGCAGGCCCCGCGAGCGGCCTGGGCGACCCTCGCGGTGCTCGCGGTCTTGAACTTCAGCGGGCGCAACCTCAGCGAGGTCGCCAGGCTCTGGCTCCCTTTGATGCCGCCACTCTTGACCCTCGCCGGCGCCGGACTGTGCAGGCTGGGCGGCGGCGGCCGGACCCTCGCCGCTACCGCCGGATTGCTCGGCCTGCAAACCGTGGCCTTACAGGCGTTGATCCAGGTAGTTTATCCGGTTTAAGTGACATAAGTATCGGAAGTGCCTTCGATCAAAGAAACACGTTCGTCACCCGGACGCCTAGCTCGGTGTCAATCTGGACCAGTTCACCGCGAGCGACAAGGCGGCCGTTGGAGGTCAGCTCGACCGGCTCTCGGGAGTGGCGGCCGAGTTCGAGAACGTCGCCGGGCTTGAGGTCGGCGAGCTTCGCTAAAGGGAGGTTGACCCGCCCCAGCTCGACAGTCAGAGTCACGGGCACGTCGGCAGGCGCAAAACCGGGCGGGTTGGAATCGGAATCGGTCGGGATGGTCACGGCGGGGGTCTCCCGGATCGAAGGTTCGCGACGAGGCGGGGCAAGCACGTTGAGCCGGCCGCCGCTGGAGAGAGGAACAGGCTCGCAAGGAATCCAGAGGCGTTGATCCCGTTCCAACAAGGTCAGATCGACCGGCCCTTGCGGGCTCGCCAGCGAACCTCGGAGCCTCGAGCCGTCGATCGGCAAAACGCCGCCGACGCGCAAGCGTCCCAGGCCGCGAGGCATCGACACCAGGCCGGCTTCGGCTCGCCATTGACTCGACAAGGCGCCGAACCGGCCACGCACGAGGTCAAGGTCCAGGTCTGTCGGCGACGTCGGCGGGACGTCGAGCCAGCGGCGCACGAGCGATTCGGCGACCCAGAGCCGCATCGATCCTGACTCAGTCCCGATCTGGACCGGCCAGCGCACGGTCACGAGCGGTCCTTGGGAATCCCTCTCTCGGAACGGGTTGGGACTGACCTGGTCAAGGATCAGGTCCCAGGGGCCGAACGAGCCCGGGTGCTCGGTGAGCCTGGCCAGGGAACGAGCGACGGCGAAGGTCAGGATGCCCCACTCGACGGGTGTGATCTGCAAGCGAGCCTCGGCGTCCAGCCGATCAAAGCCGAGCAGGTGATCAACCAAGGCGTGCGCCAGGGGGGTCTCGATCCCAAAGGCCATGCGGGTGGCGAGTCTTGGCCAGGTCAATTGAGCAATGGCGCCCGGCCGCCCCAAGCCCGACGCTCGCCAGAGAACCTCGGGCGCGCCGATGTTCAGAGCGTCGGCGAATGAGGCTTCCACCCAGGCCAGGGCCACGCGGAATTGAAGCCCGATCGCGCCTCGGGCCAGACGATGTTCCAGACGCACTTGCTGGCGGATCAGCCTCGGTAAGGGGCCGAGCGGGTCGGAACTCTCGGCCGAGATTCTCGAAGCATGCGCATCGGGAGTCACGCGGAACCTCCGAAACCGGGCGGCAACTTGCCCTCAACGATCAGGCGGTCGCAAGCCATTCGGTACGCCCGGGTCTCCCAGTGAAGTAGGGCTCGAGCAGGCACGAATGGATGCTTCAAAGTCATCGACCCTCGAATCAACTTGGCCACGTTGTACGGCTGATGCTGGAGCGTCCAGCGTGCCCGGAACGGCTCGGTGGTCCCCGCAAGAACGCGGCCGACCGTCACGAGACCGAGCCTGGGCGGAGCAAGGCCCGTCGAGCGATCCTGGCGAGCGACCCGAGCAAGCCGGTGCTCGAGATCACCCCAAGTCCGCTGGAAGTGCTTGAAACGGTTGCGGTCGCGGCCACGGAGCGGGCGTGGCAGGGGTTCGTCCGACGTGCCGAACATCGAAGGCGCATAAGCCTGCTTGGCCAGGCCGAACGCCGAAACCAGGCGCAACAAGGTCCTGGGGTCCAGCAGGGTCAAGACCCTGACCATCGCCGGATCGGTTTCGGACGTCGGCAGGCCGCCGACCAGCCGCTCCGACCAGAGCGACAAGACCCATCGCAAGGCGTCCGGGTGGGCGGAGCGGTCGGGGGTCAGGTCCGTTTCGGTCAGACCCAAACCGCGACGGACCAGGTTGCGATCGGCGGTAGGAACCTGGCTGACAACCAGGCGTTGCACGCTTGGGGATTCCTCCTGGAGGGCCCGGACCCACCAGGTCGGGTGGACCCTGGCGAGGTCGGGCCGTGCTTCGGCCTCGTGTTCCAAGCCCAGGGCGCGTCGGGCGGCGTCCGGGCCATTCCCTTCGACGTCCATGCTGGTCAAGAGCCGGTCTCGCCAAGAGGGGGCGAAGATGTCCCAGAACGAACCGTCACCCGCTCCGCCCCAGGCAGTGATGGCCTTCGCGAGCGCTCGTTCAGCCGACAAGAGCGGGCGGGCCGTTGTACTCAAGGTGGCGTCCTCCATGTCGTTGGGTCTGGGCGATCGAGCCAAAGGCCCCACTGGCTGACCCCACGATGGATGATTGGTTTGCCTCACTCCGAACCCGGGAAAAACCGACGGATCAACGTGAGTTTACCATGGACATGGTCTTCGGTCATATCATCAAACCGGCCCTGGGCGATGACCTTGGCGAGCCGTTCCTCTCCGCTTCGTTGGCTGCCGGCGAACCAGCCGCCCAAGTCGCGCACGGTCAAGACCAGGCAGTCGGCAAAGAGTTCGTAGTCAAGCGCAGCCACGGACTCGACCCCGCGACGACAGCCCCAGTCCAGGGCGTCCAGGCTCAGGTCTAGCAGGGCCTGATGAATCTGTCGGACAGCCTCTTCGTCCAGGGTTGTCCGGATCAGAAG
>JBDTIR010000275.1:0-3191 GCA_039936275.1 Isosphaeraceae bacterium
AGAGACGGGATCGGCCCAATGATCGACAATGCGTCAACGACCGAGAATTCACAACCTCCGATCCGCAAGCCGCAATTCCTTGAAGACCTCCGCCGGTTCGGTCCTGAGACCGCCACCGCGACAACCCTTGACGAGGCCCTGATCTATTGCGCGCGCTTGACGGCCTCACATTATGAGAACTTCAGCGTCGTCACCCGACTGACTCCACGCCCCTTGCGGCCCGCGTTCTCGGCCGTGTACAGCTTCTGCCGGTGGTCCGACGACCTGGGCGACGAGGTCGGCGACCCGGAACGCTCTCGCGAACTGCTGGCCTGGTGGCGAGGCGAGCTGCGGGCCATGTATCAAGGGCAGGCCCGCCATCCGGTTTACCTCGCCCTGGGTGAGACGGTTCGCGAGTTCGGCATTCCGATCGAACCGTTCGAAGCCCTGATCTCGGCTTTCGAGCAGGATCAAGACCTGACCGACTACCCGAGCTTTGACCAGTTGCTCGACTACTGCACCCGGTCGGCCAACCCGGTCGGCCATCTCGTGCTCTATCTCGGCCGCGTTTTTAACGACGAGAACGCCCGGCTGTCTGACTCGACCTGCACCGCCTTGCAACTGGCCAATATGTGGCAGGACGTCGCCAGAGACCTGGCCATCGACCGGATTTACCTCCCCGGCGACGACCGCGATCGCTTCGGCGTGACCGAGGACGACCTGCGCGCCTTGCGGTTCACGCCCCGGTTCCGCGCCTTGATGGAGTTTGAAGTCTCGCGCGTCCGAGCCATGTTCCACCAAGGATGGCCGTTGGTGTTTCGCATGCCGAGACCTCTGGCCGTGGACGTGGACCTGTTCACGCGCGGGGGCCTGGCAATCCTCGACCGGATCGAACGTCAGGGGTACGACGTTCTGAAGGCACGCCCTGCGTTGAGTAAGACCGCGAAGGCGGGTCTCCTGTTGCGGTCGGTCCTTCGGCCCGGTCCCCCTCGTGGTCGGACTTTCCCCGCTCGTCCCCCGGGAAAGAAACCCCAAGTCTCGGCGCAAAGGGGGCCGCACTCATGACCGAGCCGCTGCAACAGAGCTATCGCTTCTGTCGCGATCTCTCGCGGCGCGAGGCGAGGAATTTCTATTATAGCTTCCGACTCCTGCCGATCGAACGTCGCCGGTCCATGTGCGCCCTGTACGCCTTCTTGAGGCACACCGATGACCTGGCCGACGAGCCAGGAGCGCCCTCGGCCAAACAGGCCGCGCTCGACCGCTGGCGGCTCGATCTCGACCGCGCTCTCGACGGCGAGCCCGACGCCTGGCCGGGCCTGCCCGCCCTGGCCGAGACCGTTCGTCGCCACGGCATTCCCAAGGGCTACCTCCATGAGGTCATCGACGGCTGCGTCATGGACCTGCACCCTCGACCGTTCGAGACCTTCGACGACCTACGCGCCTATTGTTACCACGTCGCCTCGGTCGTCGGTCTCTGTTGCATCCACATCTGGGGCTTCGAATCCGACGGCGGTCGAGCGGAACGTCTGGCCGAGACCTGCGGCCTGGCCTTACAACTGACCAACATTCTTCGAGACGTCCGCGAAGACGCGCACACGGGACGGGTCTACCTGCCCCGCGACGACTTGCGCCGCTTTGGCGTCTCCGAGCACGATCTGACCGCCGACCGGCTTACCGACCCTGTGCGCCGTTTGCTCGCTTTTGAAGGCCAGAGGGCCTATGATTCATATCGCCAGGCCGCTCCTTTGGTTGCGCTGGTGTCACCCGTCGGCCGTCCGGTCCTGCGCGCGATCGTCGGAATTTACCGAGCGTTGCTCGATGAGATCGCCCGCCGCGATTACGACGTTTTGACCGCTCGGGTCGCCCTCTCGCCCTGGCGGAAAGCGGCGATTACCCTCGGTTCCCTGACTGGCTGGCGTGACGTCGTCGGCATCCCGGCCGAACCCTGTTCCCTGGGCAAGGAGTCGTCATGAGCCTGACCGACAGTCCGGGTCCGAAGTCCTCGGTGGCATCGACACCGAGGCCGGTCGCTCGGATGATCGCCGTGGCGCTCGCCTGGCTCATGTTCTTCGCGACGGCCTGGCTGCTGGTCCCTCGATTTGAGACGATCTACCTCGACTTTGGCGTGGGTTTGCCCTGGTACACGGTTGCTGCGGTGAAGTTCTCCCATCTTGTGATTGTCTTTATCTGGCTCGTGCCTGCGTTCGTGGCCCTGATCGTCGGAGCCGACTGGGGTATGCTCCGTCTGCTGCGGTCCCGATCCGGCGGCTGGTCCTGGCTCTGGTCGGGTCTGATTCTCCTCCCACCCGTGGCCGGCCTCCTTGGCCTGTTCATGGCGATGGTCATCGCCTTGGCTAGTTTCAACGGCCGATTGAGTGGCTGACGCGGGCAGGAATTCCCTTGATATTTGCATGAAACCACCCGAGATTCATACTCACGATTCGAGCTTGCCAGCGCCGGTCCATAAGCCCCCCGAGCCGCGCGTGGTGATCATCGGTGGGGGACTCGCCGGCCTGGCGACGGCGGCGGCCCTGGTGGACCGTGGCTTGAAGGTCACGCTTCTGGAGAGCCGCCCCAGGCTCGGCGGCCGCGCCAGTTCATTTCTCGATCCAGGCACGGGCGAGTCGGTGGACAACTGTCAGCATGTCAGTATGGGATGCTGCACCAATCTGGCCGATTTTTGCAGTCGGGTCGGTACGCGCCACCTGTTCCGCCATGTGCCCGCCGTGGTGTTCGTCAGCCCAGAGGGGCGGCTCTCGCGCTTGAAGGCAAGCGGCCTGCCTGCCCCTTTGCATCTGGCCGGCAGCTTCTTGCGGGCGAATTACCTCTCAATGGCCGATAAGTTGCGCGTCGCCTACGGCCTGGCCTGCTTGCGGTTCGCCGATCTGGCACCCACGGCTGAGCCGTTCGCCGATTGGCTCCGCCGACACGGTCAGACCGCGCGGACGATCGAGCGCTACTGGGGCACCGTTCTGATCTCGGCCTTGAATGAACAGCTCGACCAGATGGACGTCGGCCACGCCCGCAAAGTCTTTCTCGACGGCTTTTTGCGCAATCGGCAAGGGTTCGTCATGGAAGTTCCGCTGGCCCCTTTGGGCGAGATCTACGGCACTCGCCTGGAAGCCTGGCTTGCGACCAAAGGGGTCGAGGTCCGCCTCTCGACCGGCGTCCGCGCCGTTGAGGTGGACGATGAAGGGGGCGTGACCGGCGTG
>JBDTIR010000276.1:0-7462 GCA_039936275.1 Isosphaeraceae bacterium
TCATGAACCGGCAAGCGGCCGGGAACCACAAGACCCATCGTCCTCAGCGGCCAGCCGCCTCGCGGAGTCGACCGGGGTCGGCGAACCGTCGCAAGAGGGTGAGCAAGGTCGCCTCGGCCGCGTCCGGGATGGCCGGAAAGGGGTCATTCTCAAGTCCTGGCGCGGGTTCCAGGCCGTGCCAGGCCAGGCGGATCGGCCAGGCTGCCGTCTGGGCCGTGCGGTTGAACCGCTCCTGAACGCGCAAGGCCCAGACCACGCCCCAATGGTCGCGAAACCAAGGCCAGAGCCGTTCCAGGCCGGGCGATCGAGGTTTGCCCTGCCTCGAACGAACCCGGGCCGACCAAGGGGCCGCGGCCAGGGCCAGGGGGACGGCCGACCAGGCGCGGCCTCGCCAGGAGAGGTCCCAGCCTGACTGGGTCAAGGCCAGATATTCGGTCACGAACGCCAGAGTCAGCCAGAATGCCGCAAGGCCATACCTGGTCGGTAGATAGTTCGTCACTCCGGCGAGAACCAGGAGCCCGTAAAACAAGGTCCAGGGCGCTTCCAGACGAAGGCGAGCCCAGCCAGCCGCCCGGTGCGCCAGGCCGGCCCCTTCCATCCAGGGGAGCAGGAAGACCAGGACCAACAGGCCCATCAAGAGCGCCCAGGCGCTCCCGCCGGGACGCCTGGCGTTCAAGACCGAGGTCGTCGCCGCAAGAGTTGCCAAGGTCGCCAGGTAGGTCCAGTGTCCCGCCCCCGGACGCCCCGATTCCCAGGGTTCGCCCAGGGCGACGACCTGCGAAATCATCCCCAGGGTCAACGCCAATGCCCACCAGGCCAGGGCCGCGCGTAAGGCCGTGCCCCGAGCCGCGTTCCACGCCTTCGCCACGGGAAGGATCGCCGAAGTCAGGGCGACCAGAACCACCCGGGGGGCCCAACTTGGGAAGAACCCCAGAGCCAAAAGCCCCAAGATCACGATCAGCCAGGGGACCGCTCGCATCGCAACCTTTCTCAGCCGTTGGACCCTTGACGATTCTTGAGAAAAAACGCGGCCAAATTTGATCGCCTCGATCCACCTACTATACTGAATGGTACGATGGAATGATCAGAGCTTAACAACTTGGGTAATCTGGGCTGGGGAGAGAGTATCATGACATCCACGATGTGCGCCTTCATGATGGTGGCCCAGGCCGCGTTGGGGATCGGCGGTCATCATAGCCGGTCGGCCGGTTGCTGTGGAACCTGCGGCATGGAGGAAGTGTTTATCGCGAACCAGATCCAGATCCTCCAGACCAGCCCGAGATGGCGATCGCGCGACAATGCAGCTCATGCGCTCCGCAAGGTGGACTGGAAGTGCCATCCCGTGGTGGCGGCGGCCTTGGTGCAGGCCATGTTGACCGACTGCGAAGAAGAGGTCCGGGAAGAAGCGGCCGAGACATTGACGAAGCTGGCGCCGTGCTTGCCAGAGGTCCACATGGCTTTGCTGCAAGCAGCCGATCATGACCCCGACCACGCCACGCGGAAATGGGCTCGCCGAGGGTTGAAGGCCTTAGGCAAGAAATGCGAAGGGGCGTGCCAGGTCTGCGGCCCGGTGTCGGGGCCGTCGATGGTCGAACCACCGTTGCTGCCGTTCGGGTCGTTTCCGACGGCGGTCGGGCCCCGAGTGCCTTCGGTCTTCCTGTCGCCTGACTCTTTGCCGCCCTCGACAATTCCCCCGTCGAACCTGCCGGAGCCGATGCCCGGAAGTTCCCCGTTCCTCGAACCCGCCGAGATTTCGCCGCCGACCTTGCCGATGCCGCCCGCGATTGTCGAGCCGCCGCTTGACTCTCCGCTCTCAAAGAAACGGCCGCCGGTTGACTCTCGCTTGTCGCTGAAACGGCGGAAAGTCCGCCCTTTGTCATTCCTGCGAGACCTGCGGGAGGACCTGCGAGACCAACTGGACGACGTCTCGAAGGTGTCTGATCGAACCATTGACAGCCGCGATCAGCGTTGAAGCGCTCCGCGGCTGATCACGGCAGGGTCGCGAGAGACCTTGCCGGCGAAGATGTTCAGGCCGTCAACGGCGGGCTTGGCTCTGGTGGCCAGATCGCGGAACGCCCTGGCCGCGCCGTTGAGGTTGTCGTACAGGTCGGCTTGAAGCAAGAGCTTCTGGAGACTCCCTTGGGAGTTCAGACCCCCTTTGGAGTTCTCCAGGGCCTGGCTCAAAAGGCTGACGTCATAGGCGATGCGGTTGAGGCGGCCAAGGGTCTGGCCCAGGGTCGTTGAGACAGGGCGGCCCGCTTCGGCGCCCAGGTCCTTGGCTGCCGGGCCGAGGTCGGTCAAGACGGAGTCGAGCTTGACCGAGGCGCTGGAGAACCGCTGGATGCCGCTTTTGAGGCCCGCCCGGGTCGGCTCGTCGAAGGTGGCGTTGAACGACTCGGTCAGGTTGCGGATGTTGGCGATTGCCGGCTTGATGTCCCCTTCGTTGTCCTTGACAACCTGATTGAAGTCGCCGGCCAGGGTATCGACCGACCTGGCCATGTCTCGCCAGGCAAGGAGCATCTCGTCAAGCTTGTCGGCTTTCTTGGAGACGACGGCGAGCCCTTTGGCGGCCTCGTCGATCGATTGCAAGGTCCCCTTGACGCTGGCGATGACCTCGGAGGCGGCCTCGATCGCCTTGGACGGGTCCGCGGAAACCTCCCCCTGAACGATCTCTGAATTCAGCGGCCGGGACGGCGTGGGATGGGTCCGTAGCGGACCGGTTCCGGTCCCTGGCTGCATGTTGATCGACACGTCGCCGATCAAGGCCCGGGTGATTCTCGGCACCGATCCGGCCCGCAGCTTGTATTTCTTTTGCAGGGCTAACGTCACCAAGACGCCGTCAGGGTGCTCGGCGCGGTCGTCAAATTCAATCGACGTGACCTGACCAATCCTGATGCCGCTCTTGCGTACAGGAATCCCCTCGGCGACCCCGGGCGCTTCCTTGAACCGAACCGTCAGATACTCCTGGTCCCGGAACAAGGACGGCGATTCGCCGAACCAGACGATCAGCATCGTCAGGACCAGGCCGGCCACGATGACGAACATGCCGATCCGGAACTGCATGACCCGCTCATTCATGGCCTACCTCTGAATCTCGAAATTCAAAACGTGCTTTCGATTCTTATTTCTGGAATCTCAACTCGCCGTCTCCGCGTCGGACGCGGCGCGTTGCTGGACCATTTCGCGAAGCCGTTCGCCGGCCTCGCCGCGAACGAACTGGCGGACGCGCTGATCTGGAAAAGAGTCGAGCCCTTCGGGCGGGCCGTCGTAGAGGACCTGGGGCTCCCCCTGGCGAAGCCTGGACAGGGGGTAGAGCATGACGACACGGTCGGCGACCTTCTGCACCGTTTTCATGTCATGGGTGACGACGACGCCGGTCGCTTTCTTGGTCTTCTGGGTTTGCAGGATCAGCTCGTTGATGACGTCGCTCATGATCGGGTCGAGCCCGGTGGTCGGCTCGTCGTAGAGCATCACCTCGGGATCAAGGGCGAGCGCCCTGGCCAGGCCGACGCGCTTGCGCTGACCGCCGGAGAGTTCGGCCGGTTTCTTGCGTTCCAGGCCCCTGGGCAGGCCGACTTCTTGAAGCCGGTCGGCAACGACCTTGGCCAGGGTGACTTCGTCGAAGGTCCCGTGCTCGCGAGGGCCGAAGGCGACGTTGTCGTAGATGGTCAGGCTGTCAAACAAGGCGGCCATCTGGAACAGGAAGCCGAATCGGATCCGCAGGCGGCTAAGGTCGTCCTCGGTCAAGGCGGCCAGGTCTCGGCCGTCAAACCGGACGGTCCCGACAGTCGGCCGCAAGAGGCCGATCATAAGTTTGAGCAGCACCGTCTTGCCGCAACCACTCTCGCCGATGACGCAAAGGGTTTGCCCCCCGGGGACGGCCAGGTTGATCTCGCGCAGCACCGCATGCTGGCGGAATCGCATGGAGAGACCGCTCAATTCGATCTTCGGCGGAGTGACGGGGTCGGCCGTCGGTGCGATACTCATAACAAGCCCGCCGAATCAGGGAAAACGATCCGGTAACCTGTGTTCCAGCCGATACCGATGCAGAAGTCGAGGAACAGGATGGCAATAAACGAATAAACAAACGCTTCGGTCGCCGCGCGACCCACGCCTTCGGCGCCTGCTTTGGAGTGGAACCCTCGGTGGCAACTGATCAGGGCGATCGCCGCGCCGAAGAAGTAGCTCTTGAACACGCCGGCGAACAGGTCGAGCCCGCCGACGAACTGCCGGGAATAGTACCAGTAATAGTAAGAGTCCACGCCGAGGATCTGGGTACTGACAACCGCGCCTCCGATCACGCCCATGAAGTCAGCCATCAGGGTCAAGAGCGGAATCAAAAGCAAGCAGGCCAGGAACCTGGGCACGACCAGGTAATTGACCGGGTTGGTCCCCAAGGCCGAGAGGGCGTCGATCTGTTCGGTTACGCGCATCGTGCCCAGTTCGGCGGCCATCGAACTGCCGACCCTGCCGGCAAGCATCGTCGCCGCCAGGACTGGCCCCAGTTCCTTGACCAGGGAGATGTTGATCACCGAGCCGAGCCTGGTCGCCAGGCCCATCATGTTAAACTGGCTGTATGCCTGCACCGCAAGGACCATGCCGATGAACATACCGGTAATCGCCACGACCGGCACGCTCGACACGCCGATCGTGTAGAAGTTCGGCACCAGAACCGACCACCTTGGGCGTCTGCGAAACAGCCAACTCAGGGTCAGGGCCGAGAACTGCGCCACGTCGCCGATGCCGGAAATCGAATCATAAACATATTCGCCCAGCCGGTGGACCGGGGTCAAGGGGGCCGCTGGCGAGGCGGCTGGCCGTTGGGTCAAGGGGGGGCCGGTTGCGGAAGCGGGGGCGACGGCCATGCGCGGAACGCTCCTCTCTCGAAGCCCAAAGTCGAACAATCGTCCGGGCGGGTCCGGGCCTCGACTCGTTTCCTTTTGGCGAAATCCGACGGGAGCGGTCTCAAACGACGCCGAAGGCCCGGACGACCTGTTCGCTCGCCGGGTCGTGGCGCGCGTATTCTGGCGGTTTTCCCAAAAAAGGCAAGGCCGATTGGCGCGATTGGATCGGATCGAGCGGGGCGGTTCGTTGGATTCCGGCAAGGTCTCAAAAAAAATGGGCGGCTGGTCCAACATCATTTGGGAATGAAGGATCGCCGCCCCTTTTGATTTGGTGAATCTCGGTCTTGCTGGAACCGTGGAACGCGGCTTTGTTAGCGCAGTTCCAGGGGCTCGATCTTCATCTTGTCGAAGACCCGGATCACGGGCAAAAGGGCCTCGAACGGAGCCACGCCGTCGAGGCTGGTGTCAGACAGCTTGATGTGGGTCGCGTCGACTTCCGACTGCCTGTAGGCCGAGTCGATCGCCACCCATCGACGGTTGACGTAGACCTCGTTCCACATGTGGAAGCCGAAGCCGCCGAGGTGATCGACGTAAACCAGGCCGACGACGCAACGGGCGGGAATGCCCGAGGCCCTGCACATCGCGGCGGTCAAGACGCTATGCTCGGAGCAATCGCCGGACAGGTCGCGCGCCACCTCGCCGGCAGGGGCGAACGCGGTGTTAAAGTTCTTGGACTTCACATTCTCGGCCACCCATTCGACGATGGCCACGGCCTTGGACCAGGGGTCGTTCTTACCGGCGGTCGCCTTGTTCATCGCCTTGACGACCAGGGAGTTGCTGCTGTCAACCAAGGGATTGGGCCGGATAAACTGGCTATCGACCTGTTCGGGACCGGGAGATCCGGCGTTCGGCCCCGCGGTGCGCACGTCGAGTTGCACGGTCCCCGGAGCGGCCCCTTTCTGCTTGACGACCGTCTGACGACGATCATTGGGAAGCAAGGTTGTGGGGTCGTCGTCGCGCACCGTGATCCGGTAGAGGATATCGCGCCTGCGTTCCTGCTCAGTGATCCGCTGGGGCACCCGGATAATCGACCTGGCCAAAAGATCGAAGTCGCCGCCGTCAGGTGCCAGGGCCCCCTCCTTGGTGGTCCTGTAGGTGAGCATATTGCCGACCAGGTCGGTCGAACTCTTGAGGATCTGGCCGCCGTCGTCGACCCAGAGCGTGCTGTGCATCCCCGGCAACGGCTTGCCCTTGATGTCGCTGATCATTTGATCAATCTTGAGCAGCGAGCGCGACTCTCCACCCAGCTTGACCGACTCCTTGGCCTTGGCGGTCAACTTGGTCAGGCAAACCTGATTCAAATCGGGGATATACGTTTT
This sequence comes from Isosphaeraceae bacterium, assembly GCA_039936275.1. GTDB lineage: Bacteria > Planctomycetota > Planctomycetia > Isosphaerales > Isosphaeraceae > JBDTIR01. Next base: position 6,224 of record JBDTIR010000276.1, read on the forward strand.
GATTTCACGAGTTTGCCCGGGCTCAATCGGCTGGCGCGCCAGGCTCATCTCGGCACCATAGGGGCCGCGGACGTCAGGGGTCCAGGGGATCACCTGCTGCTGCGACTGGCCGCCCGACTCAATCGTCAGGGTCATCGTTTGCTTGTCCTCGTCCACCTCGCCGGAGGTTCGGATCGAGTCTTGCGACGTCAAGGTGCGGGTGTCGAGCCGCAAGACAGTACCGTCGGGCTTCTCGATCGTGCCGTAGGCCAGTTGGGTCTTTGCCTGGTCCTTGCCTCGCTTGAACGTCAACTCCCAATCGACCCGCACCCGCACCAGGTCGCGCCCTTGGGCGTCCTTGACCGGCTCGACCCGGACGTGCATGTGGCCGACCTTGGATTTACCAATATAGATCGCGTCCCAAGACTCCTGAGCCGTCGCGGGCTTGGGGCAGAGCAAACCCAGGGCTGTCAGGCCGCAGGCCGCCAACGTAACGAATCGAACGCCGAGGCCGGGCCTGGCCATCAGGAACACCCTCCTGGATGAAATCCTAAAAATCCAAAAAAAGAGAGCGGTACGCGGCGCAACCGCCCAAGGACCGACGTCAAGATCGGCCAACCAACACAGTCTACTATCGCCAAAACCCCCGCCGCGCTCAAGTTCAAAGAGCGGCGAGGGTCTGTTTACGAAATCGAGAATCGCTGGGAAACCCAGTTCAGCGCGGACGTTGACCAACTTCAATGCACGCACGCAACGATTTACCCGAGAGCAACTCCAGCGCCCCTTGCAGCGCCAGTTGTCTCGTGTGATGCGAAGAGACCTGACCACGAACCACGACTTCTCCCTGCACTTCCTCCACCACCAGGTCACGGATCCGTCCGTGGGTCGTCTGCCGGACTCGATCCTCGATCGTCCGGACCAGCGGCACGTCGCCACTTTCCAAGAGATCACGAAGCATAGTGGCCTGACTCCTGAAATCGAAATCGCGCTTGATTAGGCGGGACATCCGGGTCCCCAAATCAGGATTCACTCGATCCAGAGGGGAATGCAGTTTCCATTGTGGATCGGGCCAACACCTTAAATCAAGCAAAAAGTGACAATTTTTTTGAATTCACTCGAAATTCTTTAATCATCCACCCAAAACTTAGGCACCATCCAAGCAATGTAACAATAGGCACAATACGTAAGTTGGCTTAACGGGGCCCAGTCGTGGCAACCTTAACGTCGAGCAGGACCTCTTGCTCGCCCCCCAGGTCGTCC
>JBDTIR010000277.1:0-3222 GCA_039936275.1 Isosphaeraceae bacterium
AAGCTTCGGGCGGTGTTGCACGCTAGTTGGCGTGAGCGTTGAGTCCGAGAGCCGGATGCCTGAGATAGGCCCGTCCGGTTCGATGAGCGGGGTGTGGAAACGGAGCACGGTTGGGACGCTTAAGGCACCGGTCCATCGAAAGATCCGGCCACAGACTATGCCCAACCTAAACCACCGCGCCACACCTCGACTCTACGCCATTTTGGCAGGGTGATCGGAAGCTTATGGAATCGGCTTCTTTTTTTGGGATGACGGAACCTATCCCTTGAATCTTCAAGATGTTAGAGAACGGCGTTCCGGCTTTACCAAACGAAGCCAACTGCCATTTTGGCAGGTTGTTGGAGGGTATCTCACTCGGGAACGGGGCGAGGGCCGATGGTTAGCGGGTGAGCCGGGGAGCCGGTCTCGGCCGTTGATGTGGGGCTCAGTCAGTCCCCAACGGCGGGCGAGGCCACGCCGAGACGGTCTCCTAGTTCGGTCAGCTTGGACCAGTGGGCGGCGGGCAGAGGGATGCCAGAGGTTGAGCGCTGTTGCAGGGTCTTGCGTTCGGGGTCGCCCGGCAAGAGGATCGCCTCGACCCCTTCGGCGCGGGGCGTGCCGCGGACGAACTCGGCAACCCGGGTCGCTTCGCGGAGTAAGGAGTCCTTGCCGGCGAAGAGGGAGGGGTCGAGGGCGAGGAAGACGACGTTGTTGCCCCGGGGCGGGGGTGATTCGAGGAAGCTCGAACGGCCGCCGGTCAAGCCGCCGGCCAGCATGTCGAGCACCAAGCCAAGGCCGAACCCCTTGTAGGATTGCGTGCCGCCCATCGGCAAGATCGTCCCCAAGGGGGGTTCGTAAAGGACAGAAGGGTCGGTCGTCGGCTTCCCTTCGCTGTCGAGCAGCCAGCCTTCGGGGACAGGGGCCTTGTCGTTGATGTAGTAAACCCGGACCTTCCCCTCGGCGGCGACGCTGGTGCCAAAGTCCAGGACCACGGGACCGGCTTCGGTGGGCACGGCGATGCAGAGCGGATTAGTGCCGATCCTGGGGGCCGTCCCTCCTGGAGGGGCGACCCGCTTGCCCGCGCCGTTGTTGTTAACCGTGGCGATCAGGACCAGGCCAGCCTCGGCCGCGCGTTCGGCGTAGTCGCCAAGGCGACCGATATGGCCGCAGTCCCTCGCCGTGCCGGCCGCCAGGCCGAGTGCCTGAGCGCGGGGCACGACCAGGTCAAGCAGGCGGTGCGCCTGGACCTGACCGAGGCCCCATTGGGCGTCGCACACCACGACGGCCGGCGTCTGGCGTTCCACGATCAGTTCGGCGTTGATCCGGTACGTTCCTTTTTCCAGGAAATCAACGTACTGGGCGACCCGCATCACACCGTGCGAGTCATGACCGCGCAGGTTGGCGCCGACGAGGTTCGCCGCGACCGTCGCCGCATCGTCCCGAGGAACGCCCACAGCCTGAAAGAGTTGGGTGGTGAACTCGGCGAGGGTCGAAGCAGGCAGGGTCGGCACCGTCGGGGCTCCTTCAAAGGCTCTTTTAGGATTGCGGATCTGGGAAGGACTCCGGTCTAACATGCCGGGACCGCCGAAGCAATCCTCCCCGGGATGGTCTTGCTCCGTGGGATCAATCCTCAAAGATGACTGCGCGAACGGTCAAACCTGTGACAATTGGCGGCGAAGGCATGGCCAAGGGCTGGCCTTGAAGGCTAAGATAAAGACGCGAATGGTGGCGAGGCGGCCTGGCCCCATCCGGAGGGGCCGGCCTTGAAGCGTCGCCGATTGGGATCTCAAGGGAGTTGCCTGGTGGTGCCGAGTCGTCCCGATCCACCTTCAAGGCCGCTCGATCACCTTCAGCAGGCGGTCGCTATCTACTTAGCCCACGCCTACCCGATCGGTGATCCACCCGAGTCGGTGCGCCGACGGCTTGACTGGCCGGACGCCCCCGACGCGACGGCCTTGCTGACCCATGCCCCGTTCGAACGGGCCAACCGCCCGGGGGGCGAGGCCCCTCCCGTGTATGCGCTGCGGTTGGGCAACGCGCGATACCCGCATATGAAACTCCAGGTCCAGCCCTGGCCCAACCCGTCCGGCCTGCTCCTGTCAGTCAACACCCACGACCAGGCCCTCGCCCTGAACCTCAACCCCGCCGACGCCGACGCCTTCCGAACCTTGCAATCCGAGAACCAGCAGCTCAAGGAAGCCATCGAACACGCCTGGGACCAGGCCGGCTTGCCCACCTTCCTCCGCTACTTGCGCGACTACATTGAGGCCAATCCCGGACGCTCGCCGCTCATCTTGCCGCCCGAAGACCCCGCCTGATCCCTTGACGACTGGCAGTCGGGTTTTTCAGAAAATGGCGGACGGCCGTCTTGTAAGAACCACGCCATCCGGGCATCGAAGACGGCGTAGTTCACCCGCCCTACGAGATAGCCCTGCTCCCACTTGAGAGGCGATCCGGGTGTGACGTGGACCTCGTGGAGAGAAGGGGCCGCCGTGTCAGAACACCGTTGGAGGGACGCATGGCGGGTGCATTGAAACCTGTGGATGTGTCCACGAAACACCAACGAATCGCGCAACTCGGGTACCGTCGCGTCGCGAGATTCTGAGATGACGAGCCGGATGCCTTAATTGAGCACGTCTGGATCTGTGGGGGCCTCAGGGGAGCGATCCCCCGAGGCGACCCGGCTTCTGGCAGTCTGGATCGTCTCAAAGGTCGGAGGTGTGGCTGAACGGCCGAAGCCAAAGGAAGACGCGGCGGACGCGGGATGGGATCGGTTTTTTTTATTGAATCCGATCCCGGGTGCGCGACGTCTCTTGGCTCCGGACGTTGGATGGCTCAGTGGGCGGCATAAATCGAGGGCAAGGTGAAGTGCGGGCCGGCCTCGGCCCGGGAGTTGGCACGCCCTTTACGGACCTGGCGCGAGGCTTCGGCGAAGGCGTCGGTCAGGGTCGGGCCGCTGGCGCGGTGGCTCTGGCCGAGCCGTTGGAGATGCACAATATAGATCGGTTCCGAGGCGTCCTGGTCGGCATTGTGCCAGACAGTCCAGCCGTCGTTGCGCAGGCGATGAGCGATCATCTCCCAGAGATACATCGGTGAGATCTCCTGGTGGTTAGGCCCGGGTTGATTCTTGTGAGTCGATTCCAAAGTCAAGGCAAACCTGGCGGGTGGAACCGGGTGAAACGGGTCTCGCGACCGATTCTTCCTGTCAAGACTATGCCGGACGACTTGACGGATGCCAAATCC
>JBDTIR010000278.1:0-3737 GCA_039936275.1 Isosphaeraceae bacterium
TGGTATCTCATGACGACTCCCTGGCGAAGAAGGCCGTCGCTTTTTTTCAAGGATGGCAAAGTTTCCTTGATCGGTAGGTACTGAATTTGTTATTCCTTGAGTCAATTCGATCTCAAGGAGCCTCCCATGGCCCGACGGACCGCCCGCTCCCAACCTGATCAAACCGTAGACTTACTTTCACTCACGCGCATCTGCCCCGCCTGCGGGAAGAGCCTCTGGGCAGCCTACAAGAGACTCAACGCGCCGTCACCACACTGGAGGGCCTGGTCCGGCTCCGGCTCCAGGTCTGACGCTGCCGCAACTCGGATTGCTCACGCCATGCCGTCCCACTCCGCCCCGAGCAGGAGGGGCACTACGCCCTGCCCGAGCACGAATTCGGCCTCGACGTCATCGCCCTGATCGGCACCCTCCGCCATGCCCAGCATCGTAGCGTCCCCGAGATCCATGCCGAGTTAATCTGCCGTGGTGTGGCTCTCTGCACCCGCACCGTCACCAACCTCCTGGACCGCTACGAGGAACTGCTCGCGTTCTCGCTCTCCGACGCCGAGCGGCTCCGCCGCGTGACGGCGACCGCCGGTCAGGTGATTCTGGCCATCGACGGCCTCCAGCCTGACGTCGGCCACGAGGTCCTCCGGGTGATCCGTGACTGCCTCAGCGGCGAGATCCTCCTGGCCCGGAGCCTGCTGTCCTCGACCCGGGATGACCTGGCCAAGCTCCTCACCGAGGTCAAGGAGGCGGTGAAGGTCCCGATCGCCGGCGTGGTCTCCGACGGCCAGGTCTCGATCCGCAAGGCGGTCAAGAAGGCGCTCGAGGGCGTGCTGCATCAACTCTGCCACTTCCATTATCTGCGCGAGGCGGCCAAGCCGATCTACGAGGCGGATCGCCACGCCAAGAAGGAGTTGAAGAAGCGGGTCCGCGGGGTTCGACCGATCGAGCGGAAGCTGGAGGGCCGCGACGACCCGGAGGCCAAGGCGATCCGGGGCTATTGCGCGGCGGTGCGTAGCTCCCTGACCGACGACGGTCGTCCGCCGCTGTCGGCCCCAGGGCTGGTGCTCAAGGGACGGCTCGAAGCGGTCGTCAAGAGCCTCGACCGGGTCGAGGAAAAAGGAGACTTCTCGCTGAACACCACCGCGGGATGTGCCGAGTGTAACCCGTTTTGGTCTTGATGGATAAGGCCTGCGTCCTGGTCAATGGGTTTGGAAACACAGACCCTTCACCGAGGACGCAACCATGGATACCGGAGCACCCACACCCGTCGTTATACCGGTCCACGCCACTCCCAAGAAAGCCCGTGCCCAAACTGCGGCAAACTCGGCCGGCGCAAACGGACCGTCACGCGCAGGGTCCGCACCGTGGCCTTCAAGAAGGTCGCCTACCTCGAGATCACCGGTGGTGAGTACGCCGCCCGATGCGACTGTGGCAAGACCTTCCGCACCTCCCCCGAGGGAGTCCTTCCCAGGGCGTTGTACGACAACAAGGTCCGTGACCTCGTGCTCGACCGCATCCTCCACGACGACCTGAGCGTCGAGCGGACCCTGGAATCGTTGCGACGCGAGTTTCTTCTCGACCTCTCCACCGGGTTCGTCTACGACGTGCTCCGCGACCGCGTCCGGGAACTCGACCTGTCTGAGCACCGCCGCACGGTCCTGGAACGCTTCAGCGGCACGCTCTGCGTCGACGAGCTGCACCCGGCCGCTTCACGTTGCTCCTAGCCACCGACCCGCTCGCCGACCTGCTCGTGGCCTTCGCGCTGGTTGAGAAGAACGACCAGAACCCCATGCGGCGATACCTCCGGAACCTCAAGAACGGGGGGTTGAACCCCGCGGTCGTGGTCACCGACGGCTCGAACCTCGACCCCGGCGTCCTGGAGGAACTCTGGCCTGACGCCGATCATCAGCTGTGTCATTTTCAGGCATCGTCCCATAACACGGTCTTCGAGCCTGTCCGAGCTTGACACTTGAGTTCGGGTTTCCCAGTTCGGCCGAGGCACCGTAAGTCTTGATTCCAAGGTCGCTTAGGTGCGCCGAGATCTCGGCGCTTGGCCGTGCAAAGTGTCAAGTCTCGATCGGGCCATTTGGGACGGTGCCGACGGGGTGGATCATGACCAGGCGCAACTCCTTTTGAAGGCGACAGTTAAGTATAGAAACTCGTCCTTGAGAGTCAAGGGTGAAATCGGGTATAAGTTGACACTATAGCAGAGTTACCAGGCGGTTGGGGCTCCGCTCACACAATCAGGCTTGGAATCGAGCCGTTTGCTGAATTAGTGGTGACTTGGACCTATTGAGCGGGTGCCAAATCGGTTCTCTCTGCTCCTGCTGAGCTATCCTCAATTCAGACCCCGGTATCGTTGCTATAGTGTCTACAAGTTCAGTAATTTCAAAAAGTTGCGCCGAGTTTTTAGACAGCCGGACTTTTGTCGGGAACGTCCATCCTAGTTTTTTTCGCGAGTTCCCAAGGATTCTGATGATCTGTGAATCAATTCGCCCATGCAAGGAGCCAATAGGAACCTATGCGGCGGCTTGCTTGCCTGTGGGGGAGGCTTGGGGGTATTCTCGTCGGTTCTGGACCGTGCCTTTTTTTGCCGACGGAGTCGATCATGGCTGATCTTTCGCCCAGAGAGTCGCTGTCTTCGATGATCGTCGCCTACTGGACCTCGCAGATGGTCTACGTGGCGGCCAAGCTGGGCCTGGCGGACCAACTGGTTGATGGGCCCAGAAGCTCCGAGGACCTGGCGAAGGCTTCGGGAACGCATGCGCCGTCGTTGTATCGCTTGCTCAGGGGCTTGGCGAGCCTGGGTGTCTTTCGCGAAGAAGGCGATCAAGGGTTCGCCCTCACCCCCCTGGCCGAAGGCTTGCGCCGGGATGCGCCGGGGTCGTTGTGGGCGATGGCGATCATGATGGGCGAGGAGCATTATCGGGCCTGGGGAGACCTGCTGGGCAGTATTCAGACCGGCGAATCGGCCTTCGACCGGCTGCACGGCAAGCCGATTTTTGATTACCTGGCTGAACGCCCCGAGCAAGCCGCCGTGTTCGACGCCGCCATGACCAGCATCCACGGCCGAGAAACCAAGGCGATCCTGGACGCCTACGACTTCTCGAGCCTTCGGGTCCTGGCCGACGTTGGCGGCGGCAACGGCACCACGCTTATTCAGATCCTCAACCAGCACCCGAATCTCAACGGGCTCTTGTTCGACCTGCCCAACGTCATCGACCGGGCCAAAGGGGCCATCGAGACGGCTGGACTTTCCGGGCGTTGCAAGGTGGCGAGCGGCAGCTTCTTTGAAGACGTGCCGCGCGGGGCCGACGCTTACTTCTTGCGGCACATCATCCACGACTGGGACGACGAAAAAGCCACAACCATCCTCCGTGCCGTGCGGCGGTCGATGGCCTCGGAATCAAAACTGCTGGTCATTGAAAGCGTGATCCAACCCGGCAACGAGCCCGCGTTCGCCAAGCTGCTGGACCTGACGATGCTGGTCCTCCCTGGCGGACAGGAGCGAACCGAGGACCAGTACCGCCGGCTCTTCGAAGCCTCCGGGTTCCAACTGGCCGAGACCACGCCAACCCTGGCCGGCGTGAGCGTCATCGAAGGGAAGCCCGTCTGACTATGGAATAATATTTACATGTATACAAAATGAAACCGGGAGTGACACAGTTGGTTTTGTAAGGCGTGTTTCACACGCCCTACACGAGGGAAACTGTGGTCGACCGGGTCACTCGATCGTTACGAGCAAGGAT
>JBDTIR010000279.1:0-3567 GCA_039936275.1 Isosphaeraceae bacterium
GGATTCCGCCGCAGGCCTGCGCGGTCAGGAGCACCAGGGCAGGCCGCAGTCGCTTCCCTCGGAAGTCGGCGCTATGCTCGACCAAAAGTTGCACGAACGGGAACCGACTTCCCAGTTCGGCCGCGAACACGCGCTCGGTCTCGGCCAGGTCGGCCGCGATCGGGACGTACATCTCCGCGAGCCGACGCGCCACGTCCTCGGGATTCCGCAAGGTAGTCGGATTCATCAAATTCGGCCGTGAGACCCCTGCCTTCAAGCATGGGGAGGTAAGGCCGTCTCCCGTGGGTCTTGAGAACTCGAACGCCGGTACTTCCCAGCGCAACGTCCAGGGTGGTAACTTCAACCATCGGCCGGAACCGCAACTTCGCACGCGGAGCAACAGTTCAACACCCGGCCTCCTGGCACACGTCGCGAGACGTTTTCCACACACAGCCTTGATCGATCACGATCAAAGGCGAGGGCACCCTTTAAGCGTGCCTGATGGCTGGCGGTCGATGACCAAGGCGCAGAACCTTTGCGAAACTTGCTGGAAATCCTCGCTCTTCAAGGGTTGGGGAAGCTTAACCCGGCTCACCGTCACCGTGTGGGCCCTTGTCGGCACTCGAAGGGCGGCCTTGATCTTCGGTCGGAGGTGCGCTCTGGTCGCCGCGACGGAAGGTTCCGCTCCGTCCCCCGGTCTTGACCTCAAGCTGGATCTGATCGATTTGCATGCCACGATCAACAGATTTGCACATATCATAGACAGTTAAGGCCGCGACGCTCACTGCGGTCAGGGCTTCCATCTCGACGCCGGTTCGAGCGTGGTTCCGTACCGTTGCCTCGATCCGCAAGGTCTGGTTGTCAAAGGGATTGAGATTGAGCTCAACTCCGTCGAGCCACAGGGGGTGACATAAGGGGATCAGGTCGCCGGTTCGTTTGGCGGCCATGATTCCGGCCAGGCGTGCCACTTCGAGAACGTCCCCTTTGGCCAGGGCGCGGTTGCGGATCAAGGCCAGGGTCTCGGCCCGCATCCGCACCAGGGCGCTGGCCGTCGCCGTTCGGGTTGACTCGGCCTTGGCCGAGACGTCCACCATCCGGCTCGCCCCATGCTCGTCAAAATGGGTCAGATCAGCCATCTCGCCACGTCCTTTCAATTCATTCTGAAAGCAGTGTATAAAATTGACTCGGCGACTTCAAATCCGTTTGAAAATTTTGAGAGGGGGGCCGGGTTCGTCACAAAGGGGCCGCATCGACCAACGATCAAGCCGACTCACTTAGTGTCGGTGCCAGAGACCCGAGAGCCAAACCCCTTGACGACGGCGGCTGGCAACGGCGGGGGCCCGGGTCAGTGCGGCGATTTCGGGTCTCCAATACGCCGTGCGCCGGTAGACGAGGACCCAGTCGGCGCGTGGGGCTTCGGATTCGTCCTGGAGCGTGATTCCGAGGTCAAGAAGGGCCGGGGTCGTGGCGGCGACGCCTTGCAGATGGTGCAGGGTTGGCACCAGAGCCACGACCTCGCCAGGCTGGGTGCGCCTGGCCAGGTTGTCGAGCAAGACCGGATCAATCGCATCTCCCCAGTACGTCAGTTCAAGCCCCAACCGCTCGGCGCCCGGCAAGCCGCCAATCAGAATGTTGAAGTAGCTCAGGCCGAACGGATGGGTTGAGACCACGCCCCACCCCTGCGCCAGGACAAACCCGATCAGCGCGGCCCGACACCATCGACGCCCGGCAAGCCATGTCCAGATTACCTGAAACCCCAGACCAATCAACAGGGCCCAGAACGGGAAGACAACCAGGAACAGCCGTTCGCCGTCGTAAACCGGGACGTTGGTACTGAACAAAGCCAGAAACATCCCGATCGGGGCCGTCAGCAAAAGCGGAAACGGATCAGCCTTGCGCAAGCGCCAAGCCCGAATCAGGCCGTTGACGCCCAGCAGGTGCAAGCCAACCGGCACCGTGACGGCGAAGTAGACCCAGGGGTAATGCCAGGGGACGTCACGATCGGCGTAAACCTGGCCAAAGTAGAAAACCCGGAGCGAAAGACGGTCCACACCGGTGCCGAGGTAAGCCGACAGTCTGGCCGCCGTGTCGTACCAGAGCCAGGGCCAAGCGACCAGGAAGAGCGCGAAGCCGGCCGCCCCCCAGGCCAAGATCGCCACAAGTCCGCGCTTCCAAGGGAGTCGAACCAAGACCCAGACCAAGGCGATCGGCGGCAAGAGCCAGGCGTGGATCTTGGTCAAGAGCGCCAGGCCCCAGACCAGGCCCGCGCCGGCCATCGCCAAGACGGGACGCTTCCGTTCCAGGGCCAGGCCGACCGCCAACAGGGCGGCGGTCCAGAACAGGCAGAGAAACGTGTCGAGTGCTCCGAAATGCGCATGCGCGAACATGCGAGGCATGAACATCAGGGCCAAACCCGCCGCGATCCCCCCTGCCCTGCCGAATCGACGACCGGCCACCAGGGCGACCAGGGCGACCAGGGCCGCGAAGCAAAGCGCGGGGGCAAGGCGGCCTGCATGAACCCCGAACGGGTCGGGGCCGCCGAGCAAAGGGTCAAACGGCCCGCCCAGGGTCGAGGCGATTCCCAGGAGCCAGCGACCCAAGGGGGGATGCTCGGCGTTGTCGGCGAAGACCCGATCAACGACCGCGCGATCGAAGAAATGCGTCCCGTGCTTGAACAAGGCCGCGATGTAGCGCTGACCGGGGCCGACGTCGAGCGGTTCGTCGATCGTGATCCCTGGATCGCCGAGCGTGAAGACCACCGCAAGGGCCGCCCCCACGCCCATCAGACAGGCGATCCGGCCAACCGTCCAGCGCTCGAGAAGCGGTTTCCGATCGGTCCCGGACGTCTCGGAAACCGAGTTTGGCTGGCGGTCCAGGTTGATTGCTCAAACCTCCTCAAAGGGCCGTTTCCGGGGTTGGCTCGCGCTCAGGCACTCCATTGAGTTCATGTCGCTGGCGAGAGAGCGCCGTGTAAACGGCCTTGCGGGTGCGGTTGACCCCACCCAGGGGGCGGTGTTCGGGCAGGGCGTGCCAGGGGGTGAATGAGAGATTTTCGCAGAAGGTTAACTGCTCGACTGTATCAAACGTCTGGGGAGGGATGCGGATGGTGGCGACTTTCTGAAATGGGGCGTCCCAAGGGACGGTCGGGTCTTCGACCGGCATCGAGACCGGATCGGTCTGAAGCTGAACCAGAAAATCGAACCGGGCTTCACGGTCCTTGAGGTGCGCCACCATCGCTTCGCGAAGCATGTCCTTGGAACTGGAACGTGGAGGGGCCGGCGTGCCGTCCAGGACCGGACGGGCCGAGAACTTCATCGCTCCCGGGCCGAGCTTCGAAGGGGTCGTGCTCCAGTACTGAGACCGAAGCGGGCTGTCGGGGGTCTTGCTCCCCGCCTCGCGGAGCAGCCGGAACTTGGAATCAGGCGATAGGATGACTTTGATCAGCGCAATCAGCTTACCAAGGCTAAATCCAGGTGTCTTGAGCCGGCGAAAGTCATTCATGAACGGCACATAATCCGCGACGTTTCGGACGAAGAAGACCGGGTTGTCGAGCATGACGAAATCGTGCGTCTGGGCGTCCCGTTGCCC
>JBDTIR010000280.1:0-5639 GCA_039936275.1 Isosphaeraceae bacterium
TCAGGTCTGCGTAACGACCGACGGCGACCTGGCCGACGTCGTCGCGACCAAGTAAAACGGCGGCGTCGGCGGCGGCCGATCGGATCGCCTGAGCCGGGGTCAGGCCGAAACGAACCATGATCGCGAACTGCCTGGCGTTGTCGCCATGTGGATAGACCCCCGCGTCGGTGCCAAAGGCAACCTTGACCCCCGCCTTTACCGCCTTGGCGAAGTTGGCCCGCTGCGTCTGCCCGATCGCCTTCTCCTTGGCGATCATCTCTTCGGGCAACTGGATCTCATGCGCTTTTGACAGTAAATAATCATCGTTATAAACATCAGACACAAGCCAGGTGCCGCGCTCGACCATCAAGGCGATTCCTTCGTCATCGATCAGGCTGCCGTGTTCGATCGAATCCACTCCGGCGCGGATGGCGTTCTTGATCCCCCGGGCACCGTGGGCGTGCGCGGCGACCTTACGGCCCGCAGCGTGGGCCTCTTCGACGGCGACTCGCAATTCTTCGACGCTGAACTGCGGAGCGCCCGGCGTGTCACCCCTGGAGAGCACTCCTCCGGTGGCATGGACCTTGATGATGTCCACGCCGTGCTTGATCTGGGCGCGGACCACATGGCGGACCTGATCGAGGCCGTCGGCGAACTTGAAATCACGTTCCTCGGGGAACGACAAGACGCTCACCTGGGGGGCGAAGTGGTTCAGGTCGCCGTGTCCGCCCGTCATGGAAATCCCGGGGCCGCTGGCAACGATCCGAGGCCCGGGGATCGTACCGTCCTTGATCGCATCGCGCAGATCGACGGCCACGAACGGCTTGGAGCCCAGGTCGCGGACGGTCGTGAACCCGGCTTCGAGCGTCTTGCGGGCGTTGGGCACGGCAACGATGGCCGTGGCGATCGGAGACGTCTTGAACTTGTTGATCGGATCGTACCGATCCGCCCGACTGCCAAGGTGCGTGTGGCAGTCAATCAAACCGGGCAAGACTGTGGCCCCGGAAAGGTCAATGACGTGCGCGCCCTCGGGGATCTTGATCTCGTCCGCAGGGCCGACGGCCTTGATCCGGTCCCCTTCGATCACGATCACCTGGTTGCCTTTGGTCGCGTCCCCCGTCCCGTCAAACAAGCGCCCCGCCCGGACGTAAGTCGTCTCCGCCGAAGCGGTTCCCGGGGAAATCAAGACAAGCGCGGCCAGCGAGACAAACCAGCGAGTCATGATCGAGCCTCTTTTTTTGAGTAAGGAACCGCAACTTAACGCCTGAGCGTGTACATATTCAGGTGCTCAATCAGATCCAGGAACCAAGGATGGCTCCAGGGAGTTCGCAAGGCGTAGCCGACCGAGACAATCGACACGAACAGGGCGGCCAGGGTCAAGCGGCGGAACCAAGGGCGGTCTTGCCCGGCCTCGACGCCCGCGGGGAGCAGGATCAGCCAGAACGGAATCAGCCAGAAGAGCCAGCGCAACCCCTGGGTCGAGCCTCCGTAATTCCGCGCTTTCGGGTTCCAGAGATAGACAGCCGAGATCGCCAATGTCAAGGCGATCGTCAACCAGGCCAGGGCCGAGAGCCGCGCTCGGGTCCAGATCAGGCGGATTCCGCCAGCGATCGAGAACAGGAAGATCGGGGTCAATGAGAAAACGCCGTGATGGCCCAGCAGCATGTGGAAAAGATAAATAGACTTCGATTCCGGCTCCTTGTTGAGGTAGTCGAACTCCAGCGGGGCGTTCCAGTAGCTTGCCTCGTAGTTGTAAGACTTGGTACCGAACTCTTCATAGACCGGCTTGAACTGGCCGAACGCCAGATATTGCGTCGCCAGGAAGGCGATGCAAGGGATCGCGGCGGCGGGGACGAACCAGAGCAAGGTCGGGCGTGGGAACCGGATCAAGAGCATCAAAAACAGCAGGATGCCGAAAAGCGCGGCGGGCAATTCATTGCAGGCGCAGAAGGCCCCGAAGAACCCGGCCAGGACGAAGTAGAACGGCCTTCGCTGTTCTTCGTCCCAGATTCGAATCAGGGCGTACAACGCAAAGAACCCGCTATACGCGGCGACGGTGTGATTATTGAGCGTCTGGTCAAAGTCAAACAAATACGTCCCCCAGGCCGCGGCGAAGAGGCTGAAGAACCAGGCCCAGTCGTTCGCGGCGTGGCGGTCGAGCAAGCGGGCGAACAAGACCAGAAAGATCACCATCGGCACGATGTTCAAAAGGATAATCATCGGCTTGAGATAAAAGACATACACTGGCCACTTGACCGGGTCCTTGGGCGTCTCAAGCACGCGCTCGGTCTTCCCTGGCGATCCTTCGACCGCTTTGTCAACATACCGGGGGTTCCGTTCCTGCTCGACGACGTGATCCAGCGGAATCCCGACCGCTGCGCGAATCGGATACAAGACCCCGGCGATCAATGTGGGCAAGAGCGGCGGCTTGCTCGAATAATAATGCAAGACCGGCTCGCCGCCGCCGGGAGGGGTGCGGGGCTTCTGGACCTTGTCTTGCGTTTTCGATTGCCAAGGGCAATTGTCGATGGCGTAAGTCCCTTCTTCCAGCAAGCTCCAGACGGTACACCAGCGCGAAATGTCATTGGCTTCCAGTTGAGTCGGCACCCGCAAGGTCAGGCCCAGCACCTGCGCCGTCGCCCCAAGGATGATGAGCGAAGCCACGAACCGTCGGGCTTGCGACCGCGGCGGAGGGGTCGTCATGTCGGCGTTGTTCGGATTCATGGGTCTGGAAGTTCCGGGAGGGACGTCGGATCGTCAACAGAGCCGAGGGTCTCGGCAACGCTGTAGGTGTCTCGGGCGCGAATGTTGTATGACGTGACCAGCTCGGCCAAGATCCCGAGCGTGACCAGTTGCGTGCCCACCGAGAGCAGGGCTGTTGAATAGATCAACAACGGCGAAGCCCCTTTGGGTCCATTGCCGAGCAGCCATCCCAGGGTCAAGACGACCAGGCCCAGGCCGCCCAGGCTGAACAGCAAGAAGCCTAGCGCGCCCAAGACGTGCAAGGGGCGCTGGCCGAACCGGGTCAAGAAACGGACGGTCAAGAGATCAAGGAACCCCTTGACGAGCCGCGCCGCGCCGTATTTGGATCGGCCGAACCGCCGGGCCCGATGGTGGACGACCACCTCGGCGACGCGGAACCCCCTGGCATGCGCCAAGACGGGCACGAACCTGTGCAACTCGCCGTAGATGCCCACCTCGTCAAGGACCGCTCGGCGGTAGACCTTGAACCCGCAGTTGTGGTCGTGGAGCTTGCAGCCGGTCAGAAGGCTCACGGTGGCGTTAAAGATCCGGCTGGGGCCGACCTTGTGCCAGGGGTCGTGCCTGGTCTTCTTCCAGCCGCTGACGACGTCGAACCCTTCATCGAGCTTGGCCAGGAATCGGGAGACTTCGGCCGGGTCGTCTTGCAGGTCGCCGTCCAGGGTAAAGACGATCGCGCCCCGAGTGGCCTGAAACCCGGCGGTCAGGGCGGCGGCCTTGCCGAAATTGCGACGAAATCGGATTCCTCGGACGCGAGGGTCCTCTTTGGCGAGCCCCTGGATCACGCTCCAGGAGCCGTCCTGGCTGCCATCGTCAACAAATACGAATTCGGCCGAGCCGATCGGCTTAAACGCCTGGCTCAGCTCGGCGTGCAGGGTCGCCAGGCTCTCGGCTTCATTATGGATCGGAACGACGACGCTGATCATGGCGAAGAGGGGCTCGGCAAAGGAGGACGAAGGACGGAGAGCACGGCCGCGGCGAGCACCTCGCCGATGACCCAGGTCAGACGCAAGGCGAGCGCGGCGACGACGGCTATTTCCTGGTTGATCGTCGAGGCCAGGCTGGTCCAGAGCACCCATTCGCGCACGCCCAGACCTCCTGGCGAGATCGGCACGACGAACCCGGCCACCGTCGCCAGGGCCACGCTGGCAATGACCGCCGGCCATTGTCCGACGCCCACGCCAGGGACCGACAAGGCCCGCAAGACCGCCGCCTGGCTCAAGCCCATCAAGATCCAGCCGACCGCTGAGTAGCCTAAACCTTCGATCAAGAGCCTGCCGGTGATCCTCGGCGGGGCGTCGGCCCCGACGGTCGGCAACGGCAGGCGAATCAGGGCCGCGAGTTTCGGAAAGACCGGAGGCGCGATCAAGATCAGGAACATCAACCCCAAGCCCAGGCCCAGCAAGGCCAACGGTAGGTCAATCTCGGCTCCGAGCCCCAGCCCCTTCGGCAACGGGATCGGCACCAAACCGCCGTGGCCGACCACGAACCCGAACGCCGCGACCAGGCCGCCGCTGGCCATCATCGCCAACGTCTCATACAAGGTGGCGAACGCGGCCGTCGCCGGCCTAGCTCCATAAGGCGTCACCAGGGCCACGCGCATCAACACCACCATCGCCTTGCCCGGTACATATTTACCCAGGTGACTGATCAGATAGGCCCGAACCGCCGCCCGTTTGCTCACCGGCGTCGGGCTCGACTTCAAGACGCGGGCATAGAACAAGCCGCAAGCGCAGAGCCCCGCCAGGTACAGGACCACTCCGGCCGCGATCCAGCCGGCGTCAATCTGAATCGACCGCCCCTGGTCCTGCAACTGCCTTCGCGTGGCCAGAACGTGCCTCGCCACGGCAACCAGGATCAAGGCCGTCAGGATCAGCTTGATGGTCGGCTTAACGGCCGATTTCCAGCGCGGTCGGTCCACTCGTCACGACGCCTTCGTTTGCGGAGGGATCGAACGCGAAACGCCCGCCGCGCCCTCTTTGGGACACGACTCCCGGAACCCGGCTCGACCCGGTCGGCCGAACCCCGGGCCCTCAAACGTAGCGGGCCGCCGAGACGTTCGCAAGAGCGCGTCCGCTCATCCGCCCGATCCGCTCTCAGCTCGCACGTTTCACCACAACCTTATTCCAAGACCCAAGCCCTTCGCCCGGCTGGGCGATACCCATGATCAATGCAGATCCCGTGTCATGAAGGCGTCAAGGGCGCCCGGGCTAAAGGGGTGTGCCGGAACCCACAACGTGATCAGGCCCATTGCTTTGAATTTCTCGTGACAGCGAGGGCACTGCTCAACATGGGATTTGATCTGCTCTTTGAGCTGCGGATCGAGCGTTCCCATGGAGTAATCTGGTGCCATTACCATGACCTTGCTGCATTTGATTCCAGCAAAATCAAAACCCTTCACTTTTTGATGGGAATGACGCAAAGTCCCAAGGCCAATGGTCAGGAGCAATACGGCGGCGATGCTTAATCCGGAACGGGTTCCATTACGACGGATACGCCGCGAACGGAGGCGAGCCGACAGGCGTCCCAGTTCCCCGGGTGGGCATGCCTTCCAGTCGTTGGCAGTGGCTTCGCTCACCACACCTGCTCCAGGTCGGTCTGCGACCATAAACCCACAAGAACCATTTCACGCAGAGGAGTCAGCCGTTCCAATTGGCGTTGCGACCGCGGGAAAACGCTGTGAAGCGGTTCATCGAGCGAAACCGCTGTGAGCAAACCCGACGCCGAGGCCCTGGCGTTTGGTAGACAAATCACGAGTCGGCCTCCATCCCTAACGCGTTACGGTTCAGGACCGTGATCGAGCGGCGTTCGATACGGATCAGGCCATCCAGTTGGAGTTGTCCCAGGACGATCGTGACCGATTCTCGCGTTGTTCCGATCAGACTGGCGATTTCTTGGTG
>JBDTIR010000281.1:0-3474 GCA_039936275.1 Isosphaeraceae bacterium
GAAAGCCCAGGTTTGTGACATCCATATGTCACCCCCCTTTTCTCTAATCAATGAGCGGTCTGGCGAATGAACCAGACTCAAAAAAGGGGGGGCGTGATCATTCAAAGGGCTAGCAAACAATGTTCCAACCGGGAGATCGTGGCCCGAAACTTGCTCTGCAAGTGCATCCATTAAGGAATGGGAACCCGTGCGTCATCCGTCGCCGCTTAAAGGAGAGAGCCAACGATGTCCAGCCTGCCGACCCAACCTGAGCCCTCAAACGTATCGGCTGAGATCCATCCCGAACCCATCCCCTTGGTCTCCGCGGCCGACCTGCTCAACCCCTTGGTCTTGGTGTCCGACGCCATGACCGCCGGCCCTCGCACCTGTTCGCCGTTCAGTTCGATCGTCGAGGCCGCCTTGATTTTTCGAGACGCCGACTGCGGCGTCATCCCTGTCACCGAAGACGGCCTGCCCATCGGCGTCTTGACCGATCGCGACGTCGCCCTGGCCGTGCCCGAACACAACGGCATCCTCTCCAATGCCACGGTCGCCGACCTCATGACCAAGGACGTCGTCACCATTGAGGTTGACGCCACCCTCGAAACCGCCGTCGAACGGCTCGGCGATCAAGGACTTCGTCGCCTGCTCGTCGTCGATGCGGAAAACCGCCTCGTCGGCATCCTGAGCTGGACCGACCTCGTCCCCCACCTCTCCGACCGCGGTCTCGGCCAGGTCGTGACCAAGATCGCCGCCGCCCAACGTTGAGACGTCCCGCCAGCGTTCGTTCCAGTTTTCCGTCTCCGGCGTCGGCTTTCGAAATCAGAACGGACACCGGGATTTTCCTTGTACCTGGCGAAGTGACGCGTTCAAATGGACCTGGGGACCTGGGCTGAGTCGCGCCGTCGCAACGAAGTTGTCGGAAGTCTGGGCCGGGGTCTGAGGTTGGCGGATCTTGTGGCACTCAGCCCGTAGCCAAAGAATATAATCATGATTGACAATCATGAAGATAACGCTACAGACTCAACCAATGATTCTTCAGTTGATTCTTCAGTAAATCGGCCGTTCTATATCGCTGTATGGCGGCATGTGCTGATTGACTGGTTACACTGGCCGAATGAGCGGTTCAACCGGTGGATCAGCCTTCACGACGCCGATCTGGATGATCGCGGTAGTGCCTGGTTCTATCACGAGGGTGCCCTCACGTATATCACACGCTTTCTCATCCCTGATCGACTTACCCGGAACCTGGGGGGTTCCTGCTCCGAGCGCCTCACCTGGCAACTTGAATCAGTGATCGGAACATGGAATGAGGTTGAGAGGAATGCCGCGTTTGATTGGGACGCGGCACGAGAACGAGTGATGGCTGTCCTGAGCGAGTATGGAGAAACGCTGGCTGGTCCTGAGGACCATTTGGATTACTTGCGTAGAAGACTCGGACCGGATTGCTCTTGAGAAGGACCTCTGTCATCCTGAATGGAGGGCTAGACCTTGCCGAATGCGTACGACTGGAATGTTCCACCTCTCGATTCCTGGGAGCAACGTCTGGCGGACGCTTACGTTCTCGTCGGTCGGCGATTCGATGACCTCCCCTATACCGAAGAGTTCAAGAGAATTTGCGCGTTGATGGGCGCGGAAGATAACGACGAGGCCCGCCAGTTGATCTATCGCCAGTTGCGCCGATTGAGACAGAGCGGGAGACTCCCTCGCCTCGGTCTGCTCATCGAATAATCGTCGAGCATGACGCTTCCAATCCGCGCTGAATCGGAACATACAGATGATATCCACAAACGCTGAACAAGCTCCCCATTCGTTAGACTGGCAACTTCACCCCGGGGCTGAGGCGAGGGTTAACGCCTGGATTGACGACGCCTTGGTCGGCAACGCCTTCGCTGCGGAACTGGCGAAGCGGATGACGGATGAAACCAGCACCCGGTTCGTGGATTGGGTCGATCACCTGGTCGTGACCGACCGGGACGGCCTGGCTCGGGGGTTGTACGGCCTAGGCTTCCGGCGCGAGGCAAGCCCGTATGCGGTCGGGACGCCGGTTTACGGCCACCCCGGGGGGATCTTTCCCGGGATCGCCCTGGCGCCTGGTCCGGGGGCTGAGGTTCGCGAGGTCGCCGTCAAGGTGGAGTCAATCGCTGACTTCTCAAGGGCGCACGACCTGGGCCTTGAGATCGCAGGCCCCCCTTTGGGACCGTACAGGGTCGGCAAGATTGCCGGCGTAACGACGAGTCTCGCTGTGGTTGAGCGGCGAGGATATCGCGGGTTTGAGCCCTTCCCGGGCGACCTGGCGAGACGCGGTCTCATGGCTCCACAGGCAGCCCGCGACGCCCTGGCCGCGCGCGAACTCTGGCAAGGAAGACGGCGACGGTTCGTGGACGACGCCGAAGGGTTCGACGCGACCGAACAGTTACTGGAACGGGTCATCGAGCGGGCGGGTTCGACCGACCTGGCCTGCCACTTGATCTTCGAGGTCGAACGCGAATACTGGCAATCGCGCAACCGGGCAGCCCAAGTTCAAAAGGCCAGGCAAGACCGGCTTGGCCTGGGATGGGCGAACCATGATCATCACACGTTTCGATGCTCAAGACGGTTCTTTCCCAGGGTCATCGGCCTCTTCGAACGGCTCGGCTTCGCACTCCGCGAACGGTTCCAGGCCGGAGCGCAGGCGGGCTGGGGGGCGCAGATCCTCGAACACCCGACGACCGGAATCGTCATCTTCGCCGACCTCGACCTGGCTGCCGACGAGGTCGCGCACGACTTTGCGCATGAATCGTTGCCCGACCTTCCCAGGCCCAACACGGTCGGTCTCTGGGTCGGCCTGCACGGCGAATCGATCCTGGAAGCAGGCATGCATCACCTGGAGGCCCAATTTGACTTCGACGCTCTCCGCGACGACCTGGAAGCCCAGGCGATCAAGGTGATGCCGCCGTTCTCTGACCTGCCGTTTCTCCGCCAGGCGTTCACCGCCGGCGAGCACTGGCCGGTCGCCAAGCATCGGGCCGACCGCGTGCTCGCCCTGGGCTGGATTACCCCCGACCAACACGCCCGGTTTCTCGACGAAGGGGCGATCGGCAGCCATCTGGAGAACCTTCAGCGTTGCGAAGGATACAAAGGGTTCAATCAGCAGTCCGTCAGCGCGATTCTCGCGGCGACCGACCCCCGCTTGAGCGCGCATGGTTCAGAATCTTGAACCGGCGAAATCCATAAAAAAAGGGAACGATCGCCCCCTTGAGAGCGTCTGAGTAGGTGCGGGCGGCGCACAGTCCGACCATTCCTTGGAATTCCCGTTTGAGACGCTGACTTGACAAGGATGGATGGTCGGGTAAGCTTGGGAAAGGAGCATCTCGACCGCGTTCAACAGGTATTGGCCGCTGCGCTCAGTGGCTGATCCGGCATGCCAAGGTCGGACAGACCTTCTGAACCGGCCTTTGTCTGTTGTCAACACATCGAGTTCGGCCTTTGTGTGTGTTCGTGCGGGTGCCGTCG
>JBDTIR010000282.1:0-3462 GCA_039936275.1 Isosphaeraceae bacterium
TGATCGAGCATGTTGTTGACCGATTGCTCGGGGCGGGGATCTGGCTTGAAGGTTTTGTAGGGCGTGTGAAACATGCCAATGGCATTGACGACGCGGAATCTTGGCATGCTTCACACGCCCTACAAGACAATCCCCAAATCTCGACTACTGGGCGTTCGTCCGTCGGAAGGGCTCGGCAACCCAGTCGATCCCCTGGACGATGAGTTTGGTCAGGTTGGGGTCGTGAAGGGGGTCGTCGGTGCCTGGTTTCCAGCTCTTGTGGCCGAGCGAGGTGTGAAAAACCCGGCCCTTGCCGTATTGGTAGGTCCAGGCGACGGGCCAGGTGACTTCTTGGTAGTCGATCGTCGCCAGAGGTTTGACGTCGTCTTTCATCTGATGCTTGGTATAGAGTTCATCCTTCAACTCAAAGTCGTCGAGTCCCTTGGTGACGGGGCTGGATTTGTCGGTGATCTTGACGGTGTAGGTTCCCATGATCGCCTTGCCGTTGGGCTCGCCGACGTGCGAATAGATGCCGCCGAGCATCTCTTTCCACTCGGGAATCCAGTCGTCGGGGGCGTTGTCGCCGCCGTGGATCGAGATGTAGCCGTGGCCGGCCTTGACCCAGTCAAGCAAGGCGTGCTGTTGCGACTCGGTGAACCGAGACTCGGGGTCGCGGCGATCGACGGTGACGATGATCAGGTCATACTTCGGCATCGACGAGGCTTCGAGGATCGCGGCGTCCTCGCAGATCGTGACTTGATAGCGCCGAGTGTCTTCCAGGGTACGGGCAAGGTACAATGCCTGGTCACGATAGCCGTGGTGCTCACGCTGGCCGCCGGAGAGCAGGAGAACCTTGACGCCGTCGGGAACTTTTCGCTGGGCGAGGGTCGGGGTGCTGGCCAGGGAGGTCAAAACCAGGGCCAACCCGCAGGATCGAAGGAAGCGCAGCACGGAAGAAGACTCCTTTAGTCCGCTCAACGAAGGTTACTTGACATCTCGGCGCATCGTAAACGGGCAGCGCCGCGACGGCAAGCATGGGGTGCCCGATCCCTTTAGAAGACTCGATCCCATTTTTTGGCTGAATTCGACTCGACTCGAACGGAACGTTCACAACACGCAAAAGAAGGACACTAACATCATGCCGACGATTCGCTTCCCTCGCCTTGCGGCCTTGTGCGCCTCGATGCTAACTCTCGTGGTCCTGGGCGCCGATGCGCCGACGCAGACTGTGGAGGTCGAGGGCCTGAGCTTCCAGGTTCCCGCCGCCTGGAAGAAGGCCAAGCTGAACTCGCCGATGCGCAAGGCCCAGCTTGAGGCCCCGCCGGTCAAGGGGGACAAGGAGCCCGGCGTGCTCGCTGTGTTCATCTTCCCCGAGTCGGCCGGCACGGTCGCCGAGAACGTCGAGCGCTGGCGAAATCAGTTCAAGTCCAAGGACGGCCAGGCGGTCAAGGCCGACGTGAAAAAGGTCAAAGGGAAGAACGTGGACGTCACCAGGGTCGAGGTGGCCGGCACCTATACCGACCCGTTTGGCGGCAAGGGAGCGCAGCCGGCGCACAGGCTCCTGGGCGCGATTGTCGAGACCAAGCAAGCCGCCTACTTCTTACGAATGGTCGGCCCCGAGGCCACGATGAACCAGGCCGAACCGGGGTTTGACGCCTTGATCAAGTCAATGTCCCTCGCGGGCCGCTAAACCAATAACGAGCCGGGCGGACACGGACGTCCGCCTTTGAACGGGTTCCCTTTGCCAAAAAAAAGGGAGGGTTGACGCCATGTCGGATTCCACCATCACATGTACACGTTGCAACCTGGCAAACCATCCTTCAAACCGGTTCTGCACCGCCTGCGGCCTGCCTCTGGGCTCGGCCCAAGCCGACGCCGAGGCCGGCGGCGACGCCCTTGGGATGTACGAGCCACCCGACCCCGCCGACTCGGAATCCGACAGCCTCTTGCGTGACCTGGTGGCAAGGTCCGGGTTCGACGCGACTCCCGATCGGCACGGCTGGCGGCTGTTGGTCTCATTGCCGATGGATCGTCATCAAGTGGTCTATCTGGGCCATGCCGGAACCGACCCGGAAGGGCGTCCCTTGATCGCCTTAGTGTCGGTCTGCGGCACCGCGCGCGACCGCGACGCCCGCACGCTCTTGAAGCTCAACGCCCGGTCCGTCGAAGGCCACTTCGCCATCAGGGTCTTGCGCGGGGAAGAATATTTCATCGTCGTTCACAACCTCGCCGCGAACCTCAGCGCCGATCTGGACGCCGCCGCCTTGGTGCATCGGATCGCCGAGATGGCTGACTCTCTGGAGGATCGGCTGTCTCGCGGTCGCGACCTTTACTAACAGACATATTCTTCCGTTTTACCTCTGAGTGAACGTCCGCCACGCGGTAGACGGCCACGGTCTGATCGTCGAGCACGAACACCGGCCGAATAGCGTCGAGACCTTGGAAGTAACCCGCAGGTCCCCAAGGTCCGTATTGGAGCGATGCAGAGACGGCGAGATACGCAGTTTCGGCCGTCAAGGTCGGGGGGAAGTCTGGCGGCAGACTCACGGCGTTGATCGGATAAACCCGCCCCTTGACGCCATAATGGGCCGGATCGGTCTCACCGAAATAGTAAAAGGTCAAGTCCTGGAACTCAGGTCGACGCGCTTGAAGCCGGGCGATCGACTTCGCCCCCTGCCCCCAATCGAGGTTCGAATCCGCCAGAATATGCTTGCCGCCGCTCGGTCCGCCAGCCAGGGTGTTGAAGTATGCCAGTTCGTGGGGATGGATTGTCGCGACCGCGACCGCGTATCCGACCAGCCCCAGAACCACCAAGGTTTTCCAGAACGAGCGAACTTCGGCCAGGGCGGACACCCAGACGATCGCCAAGGGGGCTATCGGTAAGAGATAGCGCAAACCAAGATTGCGCGTCGAACCGATCGAGGCGAGAGCCAGAAACAAGACGATCACCAACGGGATTATCGCGTCCGATCCAGACGACTTCACGCGACGGCCCAACGCAAGACGGCCTACCACCAAAAGCCAGAACGTCAAGGGTACCTTCACGGCGAGCGTCACGAGATAATAATACCACCAGCCGTGGTCGCGCCTCTGGCCGAAAAGGTAGCTGGTGCCGCCGGACCCCTGTAGCTGCATCTGGGTGGCGAACCCGGCCAACTCCCGAGGGACGGGAACTTCCAAGCCCTTTGCCACGATCGGCGCCAGCCAGTCAGGAACCCGGCCGTTCAGCCGCAAATGCTCCCCCTGGTTCGGACTCAAGGGGGCCATCGCGAAGCCGGTGACGATCAGGTTCGCCAGGGCCATGACCGCGACGAACCCGAGCATTCCCAGGGCCACCCGGATCGTCAAGCCGACCGGCCGACGTTCACCTTTCCACCAGCGATCCACCCACCAGACCACGGCGAACATGGGAGGGAACAAAACCGTCGTATACTTACATGACCACGCCAATCCTCCGACGGCGGCCGACGCGATCAAGAACCT
>JBDTIR010000283.1:0-3103 GCA_039936275.1 Isosphaeraceae bacterium
TATGGGCGTTGTACAGGTGGGCCGGGCCGTCCTGGGTGTGGAAGCCGGGGACCGTCCAGACCGCCGCCAAGGGAGGCAAGAGGGTCAAGACGAAGGCCAGAAGGCCGAGGGTCCGGTCATCGGACCAAAGGGCGCACTCCCTACGCAACGTCAAACGATCCCTGAGGTTGAGGGAAACCAACCCGGCCCCTTTTTTCGCCTCGGCAACGAAAAAAAGGGGCCGGGATCAGGTGCGTAACAACTGGACTGACGCCCTTACAAAAGTTCGCCACACCAAATGGAGGTCGTCGGGCGTGGGAGCCGGGTCGCAGCCGCTTAAGGTGTGCGGCAAGGTCCTAAAATCACGCGGTGCCAGCCGACATCGGGCAACTCAGGCCCGATCTGTTGTTAGCTTCACTATAGCAGACGCCGGACGCCTTTGCCCAAAAAATCTCCGAAGACCGTTGATTACCGTACCAATTACGCGGTCTCTGGTGCCTGGGCCGCCTTTTGGCCCTGCCAGGTTGGCCGGGCTTGCCGCGCGGCGGTCGTCGAGCCTCACCCACAACATCGTGGACAGGTCACCCGACCGCCCAACCGAAGCCGTTCGGTTGGTCGCAGACCCCGTTGATGGCGGCGCGGCGAGGCGTCACCGAATTGGACGACAATGTCAACATTTGGGGGACTGCTGCGCGGCAAGCCCGGGTAACCGGGCAAGATGAATCAGGGATTTCGGACGAATGACCTCCAAATCTGTGGTTGAGCCAAGGAGAATTTCGGGCGCACCATCCACGGGACTCGTCGGCCAGTGACCAACGAATAGTGATAAACTGTTCAGAAGTTTGGTGTCAAACCGACGATCAGAAGCCGCCGTTGGGCGGATAGCGGCTGGGCAAGCGCGGAGGCGGCGGGGCCTGGTACGGCATCGGGGGTTCCTGGATCGAGAACGGGTCGGCCTGGGCGTTGCGAGGCGGTAACGTAACTCGTTTTGAAGCCAAACGTTCCAGCTTGCGAGCGGTCAAAATGGCTTCGTTTTGCGCCCGTTCGACCTGGCGGGCCTCGCGGCGGACAGTCTCCAGTTGCTTCAAGGAACGCTGCATCTGGCGGTCGGCGTCGGCTTCCAGGCGGTTGAGCCGGACCCCTTCGTCGCTGACGTCGATCAGGCAACGATTCGGGGCGCTTTCGCGGTCGGGCTGGTCGAGCGTGGTCCAGAGCTGATCGCCCAGGGTGCGCAACGTCTTAATCTCCTCGTCGATGAACTCGACTAGGGCGGTCCGGGCCTGGTCGATCATGGCGTTCAACTCATCGGCGTCGAGCACTGCGGGAGTGTTGAGCAGGGCGAACAGCCCTTTCAGGTCAGGCTCCGGGTTGAGAACCAGGGCCATCATGGTCATGGTGACCACCCGCTCGGGGGCCGACGGCCCCGGGCGCTCAGGTTCGCCGAGCAGGCGCAAGGCGCGATCGAGATGGTCGTCGAGCCACTGTTCGCTGGTTTCCAAACGGGTTTTCAGGTCGTCCCAGATGTCGGCCAGAGCGTCGCAGCCTTCGGTGAACCGGGTCAGGTCGCGGACGGCGGACGCGGGGTCGGTCGCCATGAGCCCGAGCAGGCGTTCCACGTCATCGGCGCGGCCTTGGTCCCAGAGGGGGATGGCCTGGCGTCGCCGCTGGTCAAGATCAAGCTCGCGCTGGGTGTTGATCCGGTTTAATCGAACACTGGCCAAGGCAGCGCGTTCAATGAGGCGTTGCTCGAACGGGTCGGCCGGTTTGAGCCTGTTGCTAAAGATAGCGATTTCTCGATCGACGTCGGCCCTGAAATCGTCCGGCAGGCAGGTTCCTTCGCCCGAGAGGCCCCCTTTAAGGGCGTTGCGTCTGCTGATTGACTTGCCGCGAATGGTGTTCGGCCCTGTGGATTTCTGGGCGTTGGCAATGTTGGCCAGGCGTTGCTTCTCACTGATCGAGCGCTTCAGCATCGAAGGTTCCTTTTGGCCAAAATGGCCGTTGAACTCGACACGGAACAACCTCGGGGCGCTTCACACCCCACCTTCCGATATCATCGCCAGTGGTGAATCTTGATTATCAGGATTTTGTACGTTGATGGCGAGTGGGTAGTGACTCCAGAAATTGGTTTTTTTAAGAATACTGAGGTTGATTTTTTAAGCAAGATGGTACGGATACGAAAACGAACCTTGAGCTTTGATTGGGTTAAATGGGTTAATAGTAGTGATTATGCAAAAAAGGGGAGCGAGTAGAATGCGTGGATGGTTGATCGAATTGGTGGGAGAAGTTATTCGGGGGCGGGCGAATTCTGAACGCCGGTCCAGAGTTCGGCGTATTGGTCGCGGACGTAGGGGTTGAGTTGGTCGGCGAAGTTGGCGGGGAGGTCGAGGGCTTGGATCAACGCGACGACGTCGGCGAGGTCTTTCAAGCGGGTGACGCCGCCGGTCATGCCCGAGGCGAGCTTCAGTTCCACCAAGGTGGGCAAGTTGAGATAGTTGATCCCATCAAGGTCCACGGCCACCGCTTCGGGATCAGGGAAGGCCACGGGCTTGGGGTGGCCGTCGCCTGGATAATCGCCGGTGATCAGGAATTCGATGCGCACGCCATGTTCGGCATCGCGCAGGTTCTTGCTGCCGGTGAACGGGGGGACGTAGCCCAATCCTTCGAGCTTCTCATGAATCTGGTTCAAGCCGTCGCGAGTGACGAGGACGTCCACGTCCTCTGTGAACCGCCGGAAGCCGTGGCGATACATGGCCATGCCTCCCGCGATGGCGTAAGGGACGCCCAGGTCGTTGAGCCGTTTCGTGATTTTGCGCAGCGTTTCCTGGACCGCGCTTTTGTCTTCGAAATACCGGCTCCCCTCGCTCATGGACCGCTCCCAATCTTGATCAAGAAATTGTTCATAAATAGGCACGGCGTCCGGATTGATTTTGACCGCCATGGGACGACCTTTCGCGGTTGGCGTCCGCCCGAAGGGGACGGACCATCAAGAACATACTCATCAGGCGACAGTCTCAGGAGGGTAACCGTTCACGCCCCATCAGGGAGGAGCGATGGTTTCGGAGACTGGGTCTGATGAGCGGTGATGGCTTGCGTGAGAAATTCCAGCACCTCGCGACCCTGCGAG
>JBDTIR010000284.1:0-4082 GCA_039936275.1 Isosphaeraceae bacterium
GATCGGGATCTTCTGATCCATGAAGACGCCCATGTCGTGCCGTCCCATCCCCCCTGCCCCGATCAAGCCGACCACGGGAACCTTGGCGGCCGACTTCGGCGGGTCGTCCCCCCTGGCCAATCTTGCCCCCAGGGCCGACGCCCCCAGGCCATAGGCCGCCGTCTTGCCGATGAACCCTCGACGAGTTGTTGGATCGGTCATCGCTGTCGCTCCCTTTGTTCGAGAAATCGAGACCACCGCGTCTTCTACTTTCCAGCCTCTGGCACGCCTTCGCAATCGATGAACTCATTATCCTTGGTGATTGCCGCCGCCCAGAGCCCTGGCGCGGATTCCGCCACCGCATTGGAGCACTGCTCAAGGATATTGTTTCGATACATGCTGCGACTTGGTTTGTCGAAGCGGTCTGGCCAGATCGAGAGCGTGGCGGCCTCCTTCTCATCGAAGCCGTTGAATTGGTTGCCGATCAGGTTGAACCGACCTCGAATCTCGACCGCCGCCTTGACGCCGGTCGTCGCGCCACGGACCACGAGGTTGTTTTGAAAGCGC
This sequence comes from Isosphaeraceae bacterium, assembly GCA_039936275.1. Lineage (GTDB taxonomy): Bacteria > Planctomycetota > Planctomycetia > Isosphaerales > Isosphaeraceae > JBDTIR01. The sequence continues at coordinate 547 of JBDTIR010000284.1, forward strand.
GAGGTCTCGCTCCCATATCCGCCGAGCACAACCGGTTGCAGGCAGCCGATGATCTGGTTGTCATGAATGTTCCAGTTCACTCGAGGGGCGATGACCTCGAAGCGGTCGCCTGGTTTCATCGGACGAGGCTCGCGCAGGGTGAATTGGAGGGTTTCCGGATCGAACGACTCGATCACCGAGACGTCGCCGCTCGGCTTGACCTTGTCGGGGAGCCAGGCAAGACGCCACCCCTGGCACATCCAGGGGCGGACCCGGTCCAGCGGCAGACCGAATTGCGGTGAAGAGCGCGTGAAAGTCCGGTCGTCCTTGACGTCTTCGACGCGCGAGTCTCCACGCCTGGTGGCCACGCCCGGGCCGCAGTCGCGGATCAGATTGTCATGAATGTTCAGGTTCAAAGCCGGTTCCGCGACTTGAATCCCAGTGACTTTCGAATCAACAGAACCTCGAACGTAGATCTGGTTGTCGCTTACAGTCGTATCATTGGCACTGATGTTGATGGCCGTTCGCGACTTCGATTCCTGGCCGACGCAGGTCATGTCGAAATGATTACCGGAAATGATCGTGTTGCCGGCGGGGTAATGGCGGGGGCCAGTCGCGCCTGAGGCTTCGACGGCCGAGGAGTTGAAGTTGACAAACAGGTTGTTGCGAATGATCACCTGCGTGGCGCCGACATTGGAACGGATGGCGCATTGGCCGTAGGGCACGTTGCTCTCGAACACGTTGTCGGCGACGAGATGCTGGCCGGCGCCGAGGTCGGGGAAGGTCTCGTCGCGATTCGCGGGGCCGAGATTGCCCATCGCTACGGTCCCGGAATTCCGGACGTAGTTGCCGACGAACTTGACGAACCGCGAGGCCCCTTCCCAGGCACAACCCCCCACGTCCACGATCCGACACTGCAAGACGCTGGTGTTTTCGGTGCCGCACAAGACGTCGTTGAAGGCGTTGCGCGCGGAGTCGGTCACTGAGCACCGCAGATAGGTGATCCCCTGGGAATACGAACGACCGGGCTTCACGGTCCCCCGGCTCGGGCCGCCAGAGACGAAGCACTCGCCGGACATCTTGCTCGCGTGGCAGTTCTCGACCAAGACCCGCTCGGTGCCGCTGATCGTCACGGCGTTGCACGGCTTCAGGCCGAACCCCCAGATGTAGACCGAGCCCTTGGTGTTGATGTAACCAGCCTTGTCCCGCTCATCGAACCCCATGAACCCGAGCATCCGGAGGTTGCGGATCGTCACGTCCTTCCCGTCCGACAGGGTCAGGCAAGTCCCTTCGCCATCGCTGATGTCCAGCAACGTGTCCACGCTGCTCGCCCCTTCCATAGTAAACGCCGAAGCGTTATTGATCCTGATGCTGTGGGCCAGGCGATAATGCCCCACGGGCAGATAGACCTTGCGGTTTTCCTTCAAGCCTTGATCCACGGCCGCCTGGATCGCGATCGTGTCATTGTGCCGGATCACGGCGTCCTTGATCGTCCGATTCGCGGCGTCGGTCAAGGTCAGGACGTTCCCCTCGATTTTCTCGATCCGGGTCACCAGTTGGTCGCGAGCGCCAAACGCCGCGACATAACCAGACTCCCAATCGCGCGTGTTGAACTTGATTTCGACCCCGCTGCTCAAGGGCTGCCAGTCGTGGTTGATGGCGACCTCGGGCTGCCAGGTCCGGCCGAGATCATCAGACCAGCGGAACGCAGGGGAATCAGACGCCGCGATATCGACCACATAGACGGCCCAGCTCCCCCCGCTGCCGTCATAGTTGCGGACCTCCACCGAACCCTCCAACTTTTTCGAGTTGCGATACGGCTCGCCCGTTCCCCAGAGCCGCGTCGGCGTGAACCGGATGTTGCACTTCGACACCATCACCCCTTGGCCCACCTTGAAATCACCGACGTCCGCAACGGTAATCTCTTTCGAGCCGTCGGTGGTCTCCGCGTTGGTCTCAAACTTCGACCCCGATGCGCCGCAATCCCGAACGTCAAGCCACTCTGCCCCCTCGGCCGTCGCAAGGCCCAGACCGAACGCGAACAAGGCGACGTTCCGGGCCGAAGCAGCGAACATCCTCAGCCGACCACGTCCCAAGGTTCTGCCTGAAGCAATCAATTCTACAAGTGATGATGTCATTATTTATCCTGTTGATTCGGCCAGGGTTTTGGGGGCCAACGGAGCGTACTCAACGTATTGAACCCCAAACTCTGGCCGTCCGCCACCAACCGGTCCCGGTGACCCGACAAGAAGGGAGACCGTGCCGCCCTTCCCAATTTTCCGCCGGTTACGGCCCCAAATGGCAACCAGATTGGTGCGGTCACGTTCTTTGGCCGTGTCGACTCAGAGCGTGGGAACCGTTGAATTCTCCTTGACCCCCGGGACGGGGAAACCGATAATGTACAAGAGCCCCCTATCATGGCTCGTCGAGACGAGAATACCGGACTTCGGTCCTGCCAGGAGGAACTCATGGATCTCAAACCTAAGGACAGTCCGACCGACGAGCGCACCGAGGCGTGCCCGGCCGATCGGGTTGACGACTTGGCGCCGCCCACGCCCGAGTCTCGCCCTCAGATTCGTCCCGAGGTGCTTAAGGTGTTCAACGCTCGCTGGAAGCGTAACGAACCTGCCTATCGCTTTCTCGCGGAACATTGATTCGTGCCCGAACCGGTCTATCTCACGCTCGATGAAGTGATTGCGCTCCATAGGAAAACCATGGAGCGAATGGGATGCGCGCCTAGTTCCTTGCTTCATCCCAAAAAGCTCGACGCCGTGATCCACCGCCCTCGTCAGCTCGCACATTACGAGCCGGGGCGGATTTCATTGCGCAAGCGATCGTCCTGGCGGTCGGGATCTCCCAGGCCCAGGCATTCCTGGACGGTAATAAGCGAACCGCCTTCGCGGTGGCGGACTCGTTTCTGTATCTGAACGGAGTTAACGTCACTGGCCATCCCATCACGTTCGCCTGCTGGCTCATCTGCGCCGCTGGCAGGATCAGCAACGACGACCTTGATGTGGTCGCCGAGCATCTGGGGCTCGATCACGCCGCCGATCTGGATGCTATGAGTCGGGACGCGGTGACCGAACGCTTTGGCGCCTGGCTGCGCTCGAACGTGTCGTACCATGATCCGAGCGAGCTCATGGGCGAGGCGGAGTGATCAACACACCTGCCGATCGCCTGTCCATGCATCCCACAATCTTGGGACGCAGATCGAAGAAGCTCAACCCCGCCGTCGTCTCTTTGGGTTGTGGCCGAGGGGAAACCTGCGAATCGCTCGCGACGGATTCCACCCTTGGAATCCATCGGCCACGGGACTTGATTAACAACGGGGACTCATCATCATGACCGCCTGGAAATGGCTGTTCGCGGGGATCGTCTGCGCCTCGACCGCCCTGGCCCAGCAACCGGCCGCGGAGGACGCGCCGCCGCCCAAACCCGCATCGACGTCCATCGACGCCGTCACGGTTTATCGAGGCAACGCCCTGGTGACTCGCAAGGTGGCCGTGCCTGAGGCTCAAGGGGTCGTTGAGATGGTCGTCACCCCCCTGCCCTCCACG
>JBDTIR010000285.1:0-18058 GCA_039936275.1 Isosphaeraceae bacterium
GGTGTCGAGCAAGGCGGCCTTGACGCCCAGTTCGCGCAGGCCCATCGCGGCGCCGGTCCATGCGGGGCGCTTGGCGGCGGGCAAGGCCAACCCTTTGGCGATCGCGTCGAGGCAAGGCTCACGCTTCTGACGAGTCAAGAGGTGCTCGGCATAAGCTTGATACGTCGATGGATCAGGCGAAGCAGCCGGGTCGGTCGCCTTGCCGTAGACCGTACCGATGATTGTTTCCAGAGCGTCACTTGTCGCCTTGTTCGTGTCGTCTGGAACAGTCTTGGCTGTCTTGGTCAGGTGATCTTGTAAGCTGTCGAGTAAGCGGCCGATGCCTGCGACCCGTCCGGGGACCGGCTCCGGGTCGCCAGCGAGCCGTTCGGCTTCAACACGAACTGCGTCAATTCGTTCGGCCAGGGTGTTCGCCTCGGTTGGCTGGCGAGCGTCGAGCACGCGAAGCCGCAGCAAGGCCATCCGGTCCACCGGGTCGGCGTCATCGGCTGCCGGCAGCGATCGGCTGATCTGGAGCAAGTCGGTCAGAGCGGCCTCATCGTTCGTTTGCTCGGCCACCTGGGCTTGAACCCAGACCGTGCGCGGCCGGTTCGGCTCGCGCTTTTGCAAGGGTTCCAGATGGGTGCGGGCCTCGGCCAGACGCGGGGGCTGGGCGTCAATGGCGTCGAGGGCCAGGACGTAATGCGCATCGGCGGCCTCGGCGTCGAGCGGGACCAACTCGCGAGCCCAGTGCAAGCTTTCGGCCCACTCGTCATGCCGCAAGGCGTCGGCCAGAAGCAAGCGACGTGGCTCGGCCCGTTGCCTGCCATATTTGGCGGCGTCGGCGAGTGAGCGGAGCCTTCGGGCGCGAAGATCGCCTCGCTTGGCAGGGACCGCCTCGGCCCAGTCGGCGTACATCGCGGCCACTTGCTCATGGATCTCAGCGTTCTTGGGATCCTTCTGGAGGGCCCGCTGGAACTGGATCAAGGCGCGGTCGTACTTCTTCGCCTTCCATTCGGCTCGTGCCATAGGGAGCACGTCGTCCGAGCCGTAAGGAGGCACCAGGACGAAAGCGAGCAGGCCCAGTACCGCGACAACCAGGAACAATCCAGAGAGGACAATCAAGGGTTTCCAGCGGACGGTCACGGGCTCATCTCCTTTGGGCTCGGGGGCCGGACCACGGACGCCGGAGAGATCCTGAACGTTCGACCATCCCGGTCGCGTTCAAGGCCGACGACGCGCGGCGTTGGGGGATCGGTCGCGGCAAGGTCGAGAACCGCCTGCCGATGACCGTTCCAATTTCGAAAGACGTCAGAATCTATTCGCATCGGTGGAGAATCAGACAACGTCGTTCGCTCAATTCTTCAATCGATCGCGGTCCATCGGCGAGTGCGTCTCAATAAGATCTTCCACGGATGTTACGATACGTTTTTCCATCCCAATCTTCAAGGTAAATCGGCCATGCGGCGGCGGAACCAAGGGACTTCAGGTCAACCGAAAGGGGCGTCGCCGCAATCGGAGCGGCACGGCTTTGTCGTCCCTTTTCCAGTCGAGAACCAGACCGAGAGGGCGACAGCTTGAAACCAAAAGATCCGACGGCCGCGCTCGGCGCGTTGGTTCGCACCGGACGCGGACGTCGAGGTTTCTTGTCCGAAGTCCCTTATCTCAAATAGGTTTCGGGTGAGGAGCGGAAGGCTTCCAGATGGACACGGTCCGGGAACAGGTAGCGGCGGCCGGCATAAGTTGCGGCGAACTGAGGCAGACCGGGGACCAGGCGACCTTCCTGACCTCGGCAGTGGGGACAGTAGCCACGGTCGGCCAGGTCGGCGTCGCCAAATTGTTCAGGGTGCTCGGCGAACTGGCGGCGGGCTGGCTCATCAGCGCAAAGGTAAAGCCGGTCTCGGTAGTAGACCCCGCAGCGCGGGTTGCCCGCCACGGCCGCACCGTCCTTGACCTGCCGCACCGGACAGCGACCGCCATTGGAGGGCAAGTAGACCTCCGGTTGCTTCAGGAAGGCGGTACGGTTGTTCTCGTCGGCAAAACGGTAGACGCCGCCGTCGTACTGCACCGCGAGCGATTCCCGCCCTCGAACCAGGCCTTGACCCTTGACCAGGGAGACTGGACAGTAACCCCCCATCGCCGGTTCGGGCGGCGGCTGGACCGAAGCGAGAAAGCCGCGGAACGGGTTCGGATCGAGGTAGCCTTCCTGGCGGGCAACCTCTCGGCCGTCGGGGGTCAAGATCACCGTGGCCGGCAACCCGGAGATCCCGAACCGTTCGATCAGGTCTTCGCGGTTGTCGCCGCGTACCTTGACGGGGATGAACCGAGTATGAGCTGTTGTGATGATATCCGGCTGGTTGAAGACGTTGCGTTCCATCTTGAGGCAGAACACGCACCAAGGCCCGGTGAACTGAACCCAGAGCGGCCGACCCGAAGCGCGTGCTTCGGCCTGGGCGCTCTCAAAACTGTTCCGCCAGGGGATCGCCCCGGAAGGCCCACCAAGAGCCTGGGTGGTTCCCAGGAGCAAACCGAGAAGCATACCGGAAAACAACAGCGCGCAGCGAATCGCGCAAGGAGGGCGATAGGCCATCGAGAACCTCCGGCTGTGGCGGCAGGATTTGCCGTCGGGACAAGAGAGACATGCGTCGGCGAACGCGACGCGAACTCCATCCCTGGAGAACCACCCGCTTTCTTCAAAAGCGAGTGGGCCACACCTTCAGCAAGAGGAAGGGATTGCAGGCCATCCGAATTCCATTATCGGCCGCACCGAGGCCCGAGCTTTGGACGGTTACCCTTGGTTTAGCCGAGGTTTCACCACCTCGGTACCTATTCTGAGGAATAGTCTCGTCGGACCTGTTCTTACGGGTCGTAGGCACTCGCGACGAACCAGCGCCGGCGCAGCCGCAGGTCGTTCACCCTTAAATCAGACCATCATGCACGGCCGATTGTAGGAGGCGGCGTCGGCCAGCAATCTCGTTACATGTTGCATCGAGATTTTCGCTCTCGATCCAAATCATCTGTATCAACAGAACGGCATCTAGAAGTCAACCCGTACCTTCGGAAGGCCCTCGCGGAACCGGCCTTCCGCCGAGGCGTGGACTTCGGGTCTAATGAATGCTGGCACCCCTTGTCGGCCGTCCCCACCAAACAAACAGGACGGGCCGTCTTCGACTGAGCCGAGGAACAACGAGCCAAATGCCCCCGCATTATATCTTCACGATCGAGAACCTGTCCAAAGTCCACGGTAAGAAAGAGGTCCTCAAGAATATCTGGCTCTCGTTTTATCCAGGGGCCAAGATCGGCGTGCTCGGCGGCAACGGCGCGGGCAAGAGCACGCTCTTGCGGATCATGGCCGGCGTGGACAAAGACTTTCAAGGCACGGCGCGGCCGGCCTCGGGCGTGACCATCGGATACCTCCCTCAGGAGCCCACGCTGGACCCGACCAAGGACGTCCTGGGCAATGTTCAAGAGGCCGTCGCCCCGATCCGCGCCCACCTGAGCCGGTTCGACCAGATCAACGCCAGGCTTGGCGAAGGGCCGGACGCCGACGAGATGGACGCCTTGCTCGAAGAGCAGGCCAAGGTCCAGGACGCCATCGAAGCCGCCAACGCCTGGGACCTCGACCGTCAGCTTGACATCGCCATGGACGCCATGCGTCTGCCCCCTGGCGACGCCGACGTCGAACGACTCTCCGGCGGCGAGAAGCGCCGGGTCGCCCTTTGCAAGCTCTTGCTCCAGAAGCCCGACGTCCTCTTGCTCGACGAGCCGACAAACCACCTTGACGCCGAGAGCGTCGCCTGGCTGGAACGGCATCTCAAGGAGTACGCCGGCACGGTCGTCGCCGTGACCCACGATCGCTACTTCCTGGACAACGTCGCCGGCTGGATCCTCGAACTCGACCGCGGCCAAGGCATCCCCTGGCAAGGCAATTACACTTCGTGGCTCGAACAGAAGAAAGACCGGCTCGCGCTGGAAGAGAAGCAGGAAAGCAACCGCCGCAAGACCTTGGAACGTGAACTCGAATGGGTCCGCCTGGCCCCCCGCGCCCGGGTTGCCAAGAACCGTGCCCGCGTCCAGCGCTACGAGGAGCTCGCCAGCCAGCAGTCCGAGAAGCGCGATGAGGCCGTCACGCTCCAGATTCCCCCGGGGCCGCACCTCGGTGACCTGGTCGTCGAGGCGAAAGGAGCGAGCAAAGCCTACGGTGAGAACGTCCTCTTCGAGGACCTCAACTTCCGGCTGCCGCCAGGCGGGATCATCGGCGTCATCGGTCCCAACGGCGCGGGCAAGACGACTCTCTTCCGCATGATCGTCGGTCAGGAGACCCCCGACAGTGGCACCTTGACGGTCGGCGAAACGGTGTCGGTCTCCTACGTGGACCAGAGCCGAGAGTCGCTCAACCCCGACAACACCTTGTTTCAGGAGATCAGCGGCGGGCTCGATCAGATCGTCTTGGGCAAGCGCAAGGTTCCCGCGCGGGCTTACGTCTCCTGGTTCAACTTCAAAGGGCCCGACCAGGAAAAGAAGGTCGGCAATCTCTCCGGCGGCGAGCGCAACCGTGTCCACCTGGCCAAGCTGCTCAAGAGCGGCGGCAATCTTTTGTTGCTTGACGAACCGACCAACGACCTCGACATTGACATGCTCCGCGCCCTCGAAGAAGCCGTGCTCGACTTCAGCGGTTGCGCCGTGGTCATCAGCCACGATCGCTGGTTCCTCGACCGGGTCGCCACCCACATCCTCGCCTTCGAAGGCGAAAGCCGCGTCGTTTGGTGCGACGGCAATTACCAGACCTATGAAGCCCAGCGCAAGGAGCGGCTCGGCCTCGAAGCCGATCAGCCCCACCGCATCCGCTACAAGGCCCTGACCCGGAGCTGAACCGGGCCTTTTAGTCAACAAATGGCCTGAAATTCGTGAGCTTGCGGGGCAAGGACGCCCTGCCTGTCTCTGGACCAGAATCGACCTCCAAGCCCGTGATTCAAGAGATCAATAAAAATGAAGACACCTCATTTTTGCGTGATCGTCTTGGTCCTGTTCGGTCAGACGACCCGGGCGCACGCTCAAGGTCCGCTCTTGCTCGTCGCCAACAAAGGCGACGATACGGTGTCCTTCATCGACCTTGACGCCAGGCAGGTCGTCGGCTTGGCAACGACAGGTCGTCATCCTCACGAGTTGGCGGTGACGCCCGACGGGCGGACGGCGTTTGTCGCCAACTATGGTGCGGGCGACTCGATTTCGGTGATTGACGTCCAAACGCGCAAAGAACTCCGAAAGATCTCGCTGGGCACGTATCGCGACCCGCATGGGATTCAGGTCAGCCGAGACGGCGCCAAGGTCTACGCCACCTGCGAAGCGAGCCGGGTGGTGATCGTGATCGACGTCGCGCGCGGCGAGATCATCCGGGCGCTGGACACTGGGCGAGAGGTCAGTCATATGCTGGTCCTCACACCTGATGAAACGAGGCTCTACGCTGCCGACCTGCGCAGCGGTTCAGCGACGGCGATCAACCTTTCGACGGGCAAGATCGAGGCGCAGATCCCGACCGGCAAGGGTTGCGAAGGGATCGACGTCACGCCGGACGGCCTTGAGGTCTGGACCTCGAATAAAGAGGCCGAGACGCTCTCGATCATTGATGTGTTGACCAATCGCGTCGTGGCGACCTTGCCTGTCGCGGGTCGGCCGATCCGGGTCAAGATCACCCCTGACGGCCGGCGTGCCTTGGTCTCGTGCGTGAGCCGCGATCAACTGGCGGTGATCGACGTCAAGACGAGGCGGGAAATCCAGCGGATTCCGGTCGGTCGGGCCCCGATCGGGCTCGTCATCGAACCAAACGGCCAACGGGCCTACGTCGCTGAGACGGAAGAAGATCGCATCCGGATCATCAATCTCGTGACCCTGGCCCCAATCGGTCAGATCGCCGTGGGCCGCGAGCCGGACGGCATGGACCTGGCCATTCGAAAATTAGATTAGATTAAGTGAACACGATTTTTTGCCACTGATAATCTATTGGATCATCCCTTGTTTATTTCTTGACTTTACGGCGGAGGTCATCGCGCAGGCGTTCCAGCACTGAGTCGGACTTGGCCTGTTCGAGGATCTCGTGGATGACGGTGCGAATGCCTTTCTTGCCCCACTGGCAGCCTTGCTGAAGGTAGTATTTCGCCCCCTTACCGATGATGTAAGAAGTCAAGGCGGCGGTTCCGCCTTGCGCCAGGCCGATGGCCCCGTAGCCAAGCGCGGTCAAGGGGGCGGCAAGGCCGCCGCTGAGGATCGTCACGCCGGCCAGGGCCGACTTGACGCCGCTGGCCAGCAGCCTCGTGGCGACCTCGACCGCGCCCAAGGCCCCCAGGGCCAGGGCCATGTCCTTGACCAGGCCGGCGGCGGCGCGGCGGGTGAGCGGAATTCCGTAGACCCGGCTTAACGAGACGATCATGGCGATATCGACCGCCAGGCCGCCGGCCAGGTCGGCCACGGGGATCGGGTTGAGCGCGACGGCCGCCCCCTTGGCCAGGGCGAAGTTGTAGATCAGGCGGTTGGCCGCGTCGTCGCGAATTCGCATCTTGTGTTGAATGATGTCTTGATGCAAATCGTCGGCGAAGATCATCGCGTTCAGGGCGATCAGCGCCTTGCCTTCGCGTTCGAGGACGTTGAGGATCTTCACCTTCAAGGGTTCGATCACCGGCGCCGGGCGTTCCCAATCGGTCGTGACGGTGCCGTCAGGGTGCCTGATCTTGACCCGGATCGGGTCGGGCCGGGCGGCGGTCATCACGATGTCGTCGGGGCGGACCAGGTGGCGAACCCGCTCGTCCTTGATTTTCGAATAGATCAGGTCGCGGTCGGCGTCTGGGTAGCGGTCGATCTGGTTGAAGACGAGGATGATCGGCTTCTGCGCCTCGCGCAGGTCGGACAGGGCCTCGAACTCGCTGCGCTGAAGGTCGCCCGAGACGACGAAGAGGATCAGGTCGGCGTGGCGGGCGACCTCGCGGGCCAGGCGTTCGCGGACCTCGCCGCCGACTTCGTCGATTCCAGGGGTATCGACCAGGACGAGCTTGATGCCGTCGAGACCGGGGGCTTCGAGGGTCGCGGTTTCCCAAGGTTGGGCCGAGCGCGCGGTGGTCGTGCCGTGGGTCGCCCCGGTCTGGAACAGGTCACGGCCGCAGAGGGCGTTGAGGACCGACGACTTGCCCCGACTGACCATGCCGAAGGCGGCGATCTCAACGGTGCAGGCGTCGAGTTTGGCGGTCAAGTCGCGGAGCTGGCCAATCTCGACAGAGAGCGCGGCCTCTTCCTCGGGGGTGAGCTTCAAGCCGCTCAGCGTCTCTTCCAGGCTGTCCCGGGCGCGCTGGACGGGATCGTCGGCCGGGTCGAAGTGGTCGAGCACCTCGGCCAACGCGGCCTCGACGGTCGGCAACGGGTCGGGCTTGGGAGCTTGGTCCGAATCGGTCATGGGTCAACCTTGACGAGTGGGAGCGTGGTCTTTGGGGCCCATGGTTTTGCGAACGACGCGGTCCATCGCCTGCTGGGCGAACTCGCGGAGGAAGTCGGCCCGGCTGTTGAGGTCGAACTGGCGGATCAAGGCCGCCTGCATGCCGCCGTCGCCCCAGGTCTGGCCGTGCTCGAAGTATTCGGTGAAGGTCTGGCCGGCGATATGCGTCAAGTATCCCATCGTCGTCGCCTGGATCGCGCCTCCAGCCGCGAAGCCAACCACGCTCGACTTGAAGACCCCCGCCATCAACGACGTGGCCGCTTCCACCAGGCCAAGTTTCAACAAGAGCTCAACCATGTGACCGCTGATCTTGCGCACGTCGGACATCGACAGCTCAACGCCGTAGACCGCCGCGATCTCGGAAATCATCTGGAACCGCACGGCGCTGGAGGCGACCAGATCGAGCACGGGAATCGGGTTGGTGAAGACGGTCGCGGCCGTGATCCACTGGAATTTATCGACGACCGCTTGCGCCTTGACCCGTCGCTCTCGGGTCAGTTGGTCCTGCGCCCCCTGGCTAATGAGGTGGGCCCTCAACAAGAGGTTGCCGGCGCGGAGGCCTTCGCCTTCTTTCTTGATCGTGGCGGCGATCCTGCCGAGTAAGGGACCAAGGTCGGGCGGCTCGCGTTCGACGACCGTTTCGATCGATCCATCAAGGCCCCGGACCTTGACGATCGTCGGCCTCGGGTCGGCGGCAACCGGCACGACGTCGGCCGAGGGGACGACCCCTGCCAGACGCTCGCGGAGCCTCTTCAAAATGGCGTCCAGGTCTTCATCAACCAGACGATCGCGCTTATTCAAGGCCACGATCGACCGCTTCCCCTGTTTGGCCAGGGCGATCAAAGGCTCATATTCGGATCGAACCAGATCATGATCAACGACGAAGAGGAGCAAGTCCGCACGAGCAGCGAGGTCTCGGGCCTCGGCCTCGCGCACTGCCCCCTGTTGCCCGACTTCTGAGAGCCCCGGAGTGTCGGTCAAGACGAGGGTGCCATCGACGCCGGAGACCTCGTGCTGGTGGGCCTCACCGTGGCGGGTCGTGCCCATCGTCGCTTCGGTCTTGCCAACGACCCGGCCGAGCAAGGCATTAATCAAGGACGTCTTGCCAGCCGAGCCGGTGCCGAAGACGACGACGTGGAACCGTTTACTGTCCCGATCGGTCCGCAAGCTGGCGACCTCGGTTTGCAAGCGAACCTTTGCCGCCAGGTCCGTGACTTTGGCGATGACCGCCTCAGCCTTCTCAGCCTGGATTTCGGCCGCCTTGACCACGTCGGCGGGTGCCTGCGCCCGGGCCTTCGGTTCCCTGCCGAGCTTCCAGAGGATCCGCGTCGCCGCCAGGGCCGACGCCGCCGTCGCCATGGCGGCCAGACTCACCAAGGCAATGGCCAGGTAAGGCGAAATCTTGGCGATCCGGTCGTGCATGTCGCCCACCGAGGCGATCAGCCAGGCCGCCGCGCCCAGGGCGATGATCGTCAGACTCAGGGCCAGGAGCAGCTTGGTGGAGGATCGCATCGGGTCAACCGGTTCGTGTCGAAGGTTCGAGGGTGTTGGGAAAACCGCCCGCCCCTCGCTTGCTGGTGAATTCGTCGGAGATCGGAATTTCTTGCAACCAAAGGGCCAGGTGCATCCGGTCGTGCCGATCCAAGCCATTATGACCCATTCCTACCAGACCTACGCCCCGGCCGACCAGCCCATCAGACGTGACGGAAAAGAAATAATGACGATTCGGGATAAAATTCTTCGAACTTGGGTTCGACTTTTTACGTCAAACGGTTATACTCTCTCGACAGTCGTTTTTTTGAATCACCCTGCCGGCTTGAGGCCCGAGAGTTACCTCGCGAGCCATCTGCCCGTCCGTCGTTCTGCGCTAGCCCTCCTCCCCGAGCCCGATTTAGTCGGCCGGAACCCTTGTGCAGCGAACAGGCCGACACGGAAAGCCGCGTCCGAGGCTGGACGACCGACCGCGAATATGTCGGAACGTTCCCGCTGCCTGTGCCGCAAGCCGGGGTCAGTAAGGAGTTTGCATTGCAGACGCAGACAATGACGGAAGGGGACCCCGAGGGGTTCCAGAATCTGGGCGTGAGTGACGAGATGTTGGCCGCCTTGACGCGGGTCGGGTTCACCGAACCAAGTCCGGTGCAGCGCTTGCTCATTCCGCCCGCCCTCGCCGGACGCGATTGCATCGGCAACGCACCGACCGGCACCGGCAAGACCGCCGCGTTCCTGGTCCCGCTCATGGAGCGGATTGACGAGCGCGATCGCCGGGTCCAGGCCCTGATCCTGGTGCCGACCCGCGAGCTGGCCCACCAGGTCGGCCGTGAGTTCGAACGCCTCTCGTCTGGCCGGCGCATCCGCGCCGTGGCGGTCGTCGGCGGGGAGTCGATCTATCAGCAGCAGCGGTTGATCCGCTCGGGCTGTCAGCTCGTCGTGGCCACCCCCGGGCGCCTGATCGACCTGATGGACCGCGAAGCCATCCGGCTCGACGGCGTGACCAGGGTCGTCCTCGACGAGGCCGACCAGATGCTCGACATCGGCTTCCGGCCGGCCGTCGAGCGCATCCTTGACGCCATCCCGCTGCCCAGGCAGACGTTCTTGCTCTCGGCCACCATGCCCAGAGAAGTTCGCGATCTGACCCGACGATACCTCGTCGACCCGGTCGATGTCCGCCTGATCTCTGAAGACCAGGATGCGACGATCCCGGCGATCCGGCAGGCGTACATCATGGTCGAGCCGTACCGTAAGCTTGACCTGCTCGGCGCGCTCCTGGAACGCGAGCAGCCCACCAGGGCCATCGTTTTCTGCCGGACCAAGATGGGTGCCGACCGCGTCGGCGGCCTGCTCAGGGAACGCGGCATGAAGGCCGAAGCGATGCACGGCGACCTCAGCCAGTCGCAGCGCAACCGGGTCTTGCACGCCTTCCGCAACGGCCGGGTCAATACCCTGGTGGCAACCGACGTCGTCGGCCGTGGCATCGACGTGCCGGGCATCTCTCACGTCGTCAACTACGACCTGCCGGAAGACCCCGAGCATTACGTCCACCGGATCGGTCGCACCGGCCGGATGGGCAACGACGGCGTGGCCGTCTCATTTGTCATCCCCGATCAGACGAAGATCCTCGACATGATCGAGCGGTCGATCTCTCGCCAGCTTGACCGCGACGAAGTCGGCGGCATCCCCAGCCCGGATCGGCCTCGTCCGTTCCAGCGCCAAGCCTCCAGCCGACGGGGCCCGGGCCGAGGCGGCCGACCGTCGGGACCGCCCCGCCGTGGCGGCCCGCCCGCCAACAACGGGCTTCGCCGTCGTAAATTCGGCTCGCCGCAACACGTTGGCTAAATCGTCTGAGAAGTGACGATTGTCATCAACCGACCCTCACCTTCACCCTCTCCCCTTGGGAGAGGGCCGGGGTGAGGGTTCTGTTTTGATCAAACTAACCGACCCTCTCCCTGGCACTCTCCCGGGGGGAGAGGGGATAGGAAAAAGTATGTAAGTCCTATTTATATCTTTGGTCCACCCGCTCGTATCGCCTCCTCGGCGCGGGGGAAGCGGGCGAAGTTGGTTTGGAACCGCTGGGCGAGGTCGCGGGCTTGGGCGTCATAGGCGGCGGTGTCGGGCCAGGAGGCGCGGGGATTGAGTAGCGCCGAAGGGACGCCAGGGCAGGTTGTCGGATAGGCAAGGCCGAAAATCGGGTCGGTGGCGAAGGGAAGGCCGTCAAGCGTCCCGTTCAAGACCGCCTCAACCAGGGCTCGGGTGTGAGAGAGGCTGATCCGCTCCCCCTGGCCGTAAGGGCCGCCGGTCCAGCCGGTATTGAGCAGCCAGGCGTCGCACTGATGCCGACGCAGCTTCTGACCGAGCAGGTCAGCGTATCGAAACGGCGGCAGGGTCAAAAAGGGCGAGGCGAAGCCGGTGCTGAAGACCGCTTCGGGGCCGGAGCCCAAGCCGCGCTCGGTGCCAGCCACCTTGGCCGTGTAGCCCGAGAGGAAGTGGTACATCGCCTGCTCAGGGCTCAGGCGAGATAACGGCGGCAAGACGCCGAAGGCGTCGCAGGTCAAGAAGAGGATCTGCTCGGGGTGTCCTCCACGACCGCCAGGAACGTGGTTGGGGATGAACTCGATCGGGTAAGCGGCGCGGGTGTTCTCGGTCAGCGAGGCGTCGGCGAAGTCCGGCACCCGTGAGTCCGGGTCGATCACCACATTCTCCAGGACCGTTCCGAACCGGATCGCTTCGTAAATTTCTGGTTCGTTGTATCGGTTCAGACGAATGCACTTGGCGTAGCAACCTCCTTCAATGTTGAACACGCCATCATCACTCCATCCGTGTTCATCGTCGCCGATCAGGTGGCGGGCCGGGTCGGCGGAGAGGGTCGTCTTGCCCGTGCCGGAGAGGCCGAAGAACAGGGCCACCTGTCCGCGTTCGCCGACGTTGGCTGAGCAGTGCATCGGCAAGACCCCCTGGCGGGGCAGCAGGGTGTTGAGCAGGCTGAAGACCGACTTCTTGATTTCCCCTGCGTAGAGTGTGCCGCCGATCAGGACCAGCTTCTGGGCGAGGTTCAAGATCACGAAGACCTCGCTCCGGGTGCCGTCTCGCTTCGGGTCGGCCTTGAAATCCGGGGCGGCCAGGACGGTGAATTCGGGGCGATGCGCGGTCTGTTCCTCGGGTGTGGGCCTGACCAGGAGTTGATGAGAGAACAGGGCGTGGTAGGCTCGTTCGCAAACAACCCGGATTGGCAGGCGGTGGACCGGGTCGGTCCCCGCGAAAGCGTCCACCATCCAGACCTCGCGTCCGGCGAGGTGGGCCCGCACCCGGCGCAGCAAGGCGTCAAACCGATCGGGAGCAAACGGCTGATTGACGGTCCCCCAGTCAATTTCATCCTCGCATGACGGTTCGCGGACGATGTACTTGTCCTTGGGCGATCGGCCGGTGTAGGCACCGGTGAGGAAGACCAAGGCCCCTTGATGGGTGAGCGTTCCTTCGCCGCGAGTCAGGGCGTCTTCGATCAGCGCGGCCTGAGAGCGGTTGCGGTGGACCTTGGAGGATCGTGGGCTGTGGAACGGGTCCAGGTCGTGCGCGGGCTCAAAGGCGTCGCTCGTCTGGTGGTCCGCGATTTGGCTCATCAGGTTCCGTTCCCTTCCGGTCGGCGCGGGATGTCCTGAGTCCAGGACGGAATGGCCTTGGCGTTCTCCCTATCTTTGAGAATGGACCTCGCGACCGGATTCGTCAAGCCAGAGTTAACGTGCCGTATTGGGCCGTAAGAGAGTGGACCGTGGTCCGTGGTCAGAAAGATGTTATCCAAGGCCACACACCAGACTGCCAAAATGGCAGTTGGGTTCGCTCGGCGCGGGGAGCAGAATGGGGTACCTCGCTTACGCGTCGGGTTTTGAAACCCGAGGCGTGAGCGAGGGATCTTCTTCGAGAGACCGACCTCGGCGCGCAGCGGTCCCAACGGTCGGGAAGACGAGCAACGGTCGAATTGCCAAAGATCCGGCAAACGTCACACTTATCAGCCGACCGACTTGTGCTTGCGGGCGGCCTTCTCGCGGGCGCGGCGAGCCTTGCGGTTGAGCGGGGCCGCAGGTCTCGGCAAGGCCGAGGCAAGCGGGACGGCCGATGGAGAAGGAGACGTCGACTCCGAACCATGGCCAACCGACTCGATCAGGGCGGCGAGCATCGCCATGATCGGCTTGCCTTCAAACGGAGACTCCGAGGAGGGACTCGATTCGGGGTCCGGCTCCGGCTCCAACTCGGATTCAAGGACCAGACCGTTGATCTGGGCCTTGAGCAGGGCGATCGGATCGGGTTCGGGCGGCAAACAGGTGAGGGATTCGGGTCTAACGGCCCGCTCGGCGCGGCTCTGGCGGAAGGCGTGCATGGCGTCGTTATAGACCTTGCGGAGCCTGCTCTCATAACGCTCAATTCGCAGATATTCCTTCGACGGCCGCAAGGCGTAACCCATTCGGGCGAGTTCACGTTCCTTGGCGTCGAGCGGTTCCAGCGCTTCGGTCATCAAGATGTAAGCTGAATCGACTTGTGCGCACATGAGTTCGGCTTGATCGGTGGGATTGGCCGAGGGGTTGAGGGCGGGATAAGAGGTGCGGAGGTCGGGGCCGACGCCCATCAAGGTCGCGGCCAGGTTGCATTGGTCCTCGTCCCATCCTTTGTTCTCGATCAAGGGGACGCCGAGCGCATCCCAGCGGGCCAAGATCCAGCGGCAGCCTTGCGCGGTTTCGCGCAACCGGCTAGCGGTCCGAGACGGGTCTTTGGGCAAGCGAGCGGCAATTTCTTCAACGGCCCGTGAACGATCTTCATCCCAGCACAGGTCGGCACGGTCGGCCATGTCGTTGATCTGAGCGCGGATCATGAATTGACAGAAGTCGAGCCTGGCGGCGGCGTCGGCGACCTGTTCGAGCAACCAGGCTTGGTTATCGGTGTCGGGATGATAGGCGTCGATCAGCATTTTATTGTGTTTGGCGACGGCTTCGGTGAGATGAGGGGGAACCAGGCCGTGCTCGCTGCGCATGCCCCGGGTCAAGGAATTCATCCGGGAGGCCAGCTTGCCGGCCTCGGTCTTCGGGCCGGTCGATTTCTGGGTGGTGCGCTGGTTGGCCAGGCGTCGGGCTTCGGTGCAAGACATGGGTTGATGCTCCGTTGTTGGGGGCAATTGCCAAGGGCGAAGGAACCAAACGGCCGCCGTGTGGTTGGCGGTTTTCTTGACGTCTACCTACACCATCGCCAGGGGGTGATTGGTCTTCTCTTTTTTTCTTGAAATTCTTTCGGAACGGGTCCGGAATGGCGGCGGGATTGACACGGTTGACCGTTTGGGCGGGCGTGAGAAACACGCCGGGCGAGGTTCAAGATTGGCGGGCTTCACTCGCCCTACAAAACAGGGAGCACGCCGAGCGGGAATAGAAGACGGCGTGTTTCTCAGGCTTTAGAAAATCAGCCGAGCTGCGTTCGGCTAATTTCGGGAGTGGCTGAGTTTGGCATTGCGCTTGCTTACCCTTATCGACCCGGATGGAAGCCGAAACGTCGGCTTCCGTAACTCGACCTATCGGCAAGCAACCACATCTGGAGACAACAGCAATGGCAACGAAACAACAAACGACCGTCGTCGGCGTGTTCCATGATTATCCGAGCGCGGACAGCGCCGTGGCTGACCTGCGCAAGGCTGGCTTCCACGACGACCAAATTGGCTTCGTCGGTCGCCATGAGGCGATGGAGACCCCGGTCAAAGGCAAGACGACCGAGGAAGGGGGCACCTACGCCGAAGAGGGGGCCGTGGCGGGTGTGCTGGCCGGTGCGGGTTTGGGAGCCCTGGTGGCCTTGGGCGTTGTGAGCAGCGTCATTCCGGTGATCGGACCGGCGGTTGCGGCGGGGGCACTGGGCGTGTTCCTGTCCAATGTCGCCGGTGGCGCGGCGATCGCGGGCATGGCCGGGGCCTTGATCGGGCTCGGCATTCCTGAGGAAGAGGCCGAATACTACAATAAAGAGTTCGAGGCGGGACGCGCCATCGTCTCGGTCACGGCTAACGGCCGCGTCGATGAGGCGAACGCCATCCTCCGTCGCCACGGCGCTTATGACATGCGCACCGCCGGCGAGGCCATGCCCGCGACCAGGACGACCAAGACTGCCTCTGCCACCAAGACTGCCTCTGCCACGACGATGCACCGGGGCGAAGGCGAGCAGCGCATTGAGGTGCGCGAGGAAGAGTTGCACGCCACCAAGCGGCCGGTCAAAGTCGGCGAAGTTACGGTACGCAAGGAGGTCCACACCGAGCACAAGACGATGGACGTGCCGGTTCGTCGCGAGGAAGTCGTCATCGAGCGGCACGCCGCCACGGGTCAGGCGTCGTCGTGCGACATTCGCGAGGGAGAGGAGATCCGCGTTCCCGTGATGGAAGAGCAGGTCACGGTCCAGAAAACCCCGGTGGTCAAGGAAGAAGTGACCGTCGGCAAGCGGGTCGTCCAGGAGACCGAGCGGGTTTCCGCCGATGTGCGCAAAGAAGAAGTCCGCGTCGAGCGCACCGGGGACGCGGAGGTCCGCAAGGGCGGCAAGCATATTCCCAAGCCCTGATCGCTGGACGAGGAATGAACAAACGTTGAACTGAAGAAAGGCCCTCTCTTTTCAAGAAAAAGAGGGGGCCTGCTCGTTTCATCTCCAGTCCAGACTAAAACGCCGTCACGCGCTGAGGCGATCCAGATATTCGGCCACGACGCCAAGCAAGCGGCCCGCTTGCTCGGCGCCCGGGTTTGCGTTGAAGCGAACCTTGAAGATCCGCTCGTCGGGCTATTCCTCGGTCTTCGCTTCCTGCTCGGAGTGAATCACGACTCCCGGGAAGGTCTTCCGCCGCATCAACTCATCAATTAATTCTTGCGACGTGAAGAGTGCCAGATCATCTGCATTCATGCTCGAGCCTCGACTTCATTGGGAGGAGGCGGCCTTTGTTCCGTCAAAGAACGGTCCGCGCTACCCCACCGGTCCGCCCTGGTCCGGTCCTCTTGGTTTGAACCGGACGAACTCAGTCGGGTCAATCTCTCCTCAATCATTCTAGCATTCTTCGTAACTGTTCTGTTCTGTGACGGTACCAATCTTGCTTTGCCGGGTGCCTGACCTCTTGTCGTGGCCTGACTCACTCGTATCCTCATTGTCTATGAGTGCTTCCGAACCACATCCCGGTACCGGTTGTCCTGAGTGCGCTCGGTTGCGTCGTGAACTCGACGCCGCCCTGGCTCGGGTCGCCGTGTTCGGGGCCCGGGTCCGAGAACTCCTCGACTAACTCCGACGCAACTCGTCCAATAGTTCCACGCCGCCTTCGGCCAACCCTCTCGACGCTCCCAAGCTGGTCCTCAAGCGGCCCACCGGGCGACGCCCTGGAGGACAGACCGGACATCGTGGCCATCATCGGCTTCACCTGCCGGCGTCGCGGGTCCATCAGATCATCACAGATCGGCCCACGGCCTATGTCCGCTGTCACGCCGCTCTGGCTGTCGAAGCCGGCCTCCACGATCGCGAAACCGCCTGGCACCAGGTCGCCGAACTCCCCAAACTGGCGGCGGTCGTCACCGAGCACCGTGGCGGCCCTTGGAGCCGCAGACCAGCGCCGCGCTGGCCGTGGCGCACGACCAGGCCCGTGACGCGGTGCGTGAGGCCCTGGTCAAGAACGCTGACGAGACCGGCTGGAAGCAAGCCGGCGCGCTGCTGGCTCTGGACGGCGGCGACCGCCTCAGTTGAGCGACCGCTGGAGCGGGTACAGCCGCCTGCCCCTGGAGCAGCGGCAGTCTGCCGGGCCCACCTGAAACGCGACTTCCAGAAGTGCTGGGAACGAGGCCCCGAGGGGCGAGTCGTGGGCACGACCGGCCTTGGCCGTGGTCGAGGACCTCTTCATGCTCTGGTGGGACTTCCGCTAGCGGTGCATCGACCGCGAGACGTTGGGAATGAAACTGGAACCGTTGATCGAGGAACTCCGAGAGGCGATGGAGCAAGGTTCGGGCTGCGCCGATCGCAAGGTGGTGGCGTTCTGCGGCAATTTACTGAGGCTGTATCCCGCGTTGTGGCTGTTCGCCGGAATCGAGGGCGTCGAGCCGACGAACAACCATGTTGAGCGGATTTTGCGGCTCGTGGAGCGGATGCTGAGGATGGTCCAGACCCTGCGTTTGCAGAAGCGATCGGTCCAGAGCTTCTTGGAAGAGTTGGTGATCGCTCATCGCTTGGGAACCCCCGCGCTCACATTACTGGTACTGAACTAAAACTGAACGGTTACTTTTTTTCTTAAAATTCTTTGGAACGGGTCCGGAATGGCGGCGGGAGTGACACGGTTGACCGTTTGGGCAGGTGTGACAAGCACGCCGGGCGAGGTTCAAAATTGGCGGGCTTTACCCTCCCTGCAAAACAGAGGAGCACGCCGAGCGGGAATGGGAGACGGCGTGTTTCTGAGTCCCTAGAAAATCAGCCGGGCCGCGTTCGGTCGATTTCGGATGTGACCGATTTTGGCATTGCGCTTGCATGTTTTTATTAACTTGGACGGAAGCCGAAACGCCGGCTTCCGAAACTCGACCTATCGGCAAGCAACCACATCTGGAGACTCAGCAATGGCTACGAAACAGCGAACGACCGTCGTCGGCGTGTTTTCTGACAACCAGAGCGCGGACAGCGCTGTGGTTGACCTGCGCAAGGCCGGCTTCCGCAACGATCAGATTAGCTTCGTCGGTCGCCATGTGTCAGCGGAGACCCTGGTCAAGGGCAAGACGGCCAACGAAGAGAACACCTACGACACCTACGCCGAAGAGGGGGCCGTGGCGGGCGTGCTGGCCGGTGCGGGTTTGGGTGGCTTGGTGGCCCTGGGTGTTGTGAGCAGCATCATTCCGGTGATCGGGCCTGCGGTTGCGGCGGGTGGCCTGGGCGTGTTCCTGTCCAACGTCGCCGGTGTCGCGGCGATTGGGGGGATGGCCGGGGCCTTGATCGGGGCCGGCATCGACGAGGAAGAGGCCAGATACTACCATAAGAAGCTCGAGGCGGGACACGCTATCGTGACAGTCACGGCCAAAGGTCGCGCCGACGAGGCGAACGCCATCCTTCGCCGCCACGGCGCTCATGACATGCACACCG
>JBDTIR010000286.1:0-8138 GCA_039936275.1 Isosphaeraceae bacterium
AGCCCAAAGGTCGGGCTACATCCAAGGGCGGCGCTCTGGTAGCCTTTTTGGTGAAGGCTCGCCGGGGCGTCGCCCCGTTTTGGCTGTTTGACTCTTTCGGTTTGACTTTTGGGGATGTATGCCTGCCATGCCGACGGTTACTGAACCCTTTTCCGACATCAGGACCGAGATCGCCGGAATTGCCGTGGCCGACCTGGCCAGGCGATTCGGCACGCCCAGTTTCGTGTACGACGCCGCCTTGATCGTCGAGCGCATCAACGACCTGAGAACGTTCGACACGATCCGATACGCCCAGAAAGCCTGCTCCAACCTGGCGATCCTCGACCTCGTCCGCCGACAAGGCGTCCTGGTCGATGCCGTCAGCGCCGGGGAGATCGGCCGAGCTTTGGCGGCTGGTTATGTGCCAACCGGCGACCCGCCGCCGATCGTCTATACGGCCGACATCTTCGACCGCGAAACGCTCGACCTGGTCGTCAAGCACGGCATCCACGTCAACTGCGGCTCCCCCGACATGATCGACCAGTACGGCGAGCGCGTCCCTGGCGGGTCGATCACCTTGCGAATTAACCCCGGTTTCGGCCACGGCCATAGCCAGAAGACCAATACCGGCGGCGAACAGTCAAAACACGGCATCTGGCACGAGCAGCTTGAGGATTGCCTGGCCCGCGCCTCGAAGCATGGCGTGACCGTCTCCGGCCTGCATATGCACATCGGCTCAGGGACTGATCTTGAGCATCTTTCACAGGTCTGCGGCTCAATGGAGCGCGTGGCCCGCCTGATCGGCCCGACCATCGCTACGATCAGCGCCGGCGGCGGCTTGCCCACCCCTTACCGGGTGACGGATCATCGCGTAGACATCAAGGGCTATTATCAACTTTGGGACGCGACCCGTCGCCGATTGGCCGAGACTTTCGGCCACGCGGTGGGTTTGGAGATCGAGCCCGGGCGCTACCTCTCGGCCGAGAGTGGCTATCTGGTGACCGAGGTCCGCGCGATCAAGCGGATGGGCTCGAACACGTTCTACCTGGTCGATGCCGGCTTCAATAATCTGGCCAGACCGATCCTCTATGGTGCGTATCACCCGATGTCGCTGGCCCCGATCGACGGCGCGACCGATCGACCCCGGCAATCGGTGGTGGTTGGCGGCCCTTTGTGCGAGTCCGGCGACATTTTCACCCAGGACGAAGGCGGTTTTGTCCGCGGTCGAGACTTGCCCGAGGCCCACGTCGGCGACTACTTGATTATCGAGCGCGCCGGTGCTTACGGCTTCGCGATGGGCTCCAACTATAACTCGAAACCCCTGGCCGCCGAGGTGCTCATTCAAGACGGCAAGGCCCACCTGGTCCGTGCCCGGCAGACCTTCGAAGACCTGATCAAAGGGGAGTCGATTCCGGGGCGATGACCCGGAGGGATCAAGATTGACCCCTACCGAATTTTGTAGAGCGTGTGAAACTCGCCGTCTTCGAGCCCTGGACGTCGTGTTTCGCTCGCCCTACAATCAGGGAAATCATGGTTGTCTCCTTAATTCATCAAAAATATTAGCATATTTTTGTTATGAATAATTTATTGTGTAGCGGCTCATTCCTTCGGTTCCCGATCGAGGACGATCAGCCTGGTCGGCCTGCTGTTGTGGAACCGGATGACCTCTGGCACGGTGATGCCGCCGGTGAGGACGGCCTGGAGCATCTCGTTGACCGTCCAGTCGAGGTCGATCACGTCGGTCTCCGGCACGAACAGGGTGAACCCGGCGGGGGGGACGACGCCGGTGAGAATGCAGACGCAGAGGATCGTTTCGCGGGTGTCGGCGTCGTGCAGGGTCTTGGTCACATAAGCCAATGCGCGCATACCGGGATAGGGAAACGGCACCAGGACGACCCGTTGGGGTTTGGCGGCGTGGCGTTGGTCGTCGAGCGAGTGGAAGAGGTTGCGAACGGCCTTGTAGACGATAGTGACGATCGGCAGGTGGAGCATCAACCGGTCAAGCATCAACGCCACGCGAGACCGCACGAAGTAGCCGAGGACGTAGAGGAATCCCAAGACCGCGACGATCGCGACCAGAGGGGCGACGATCCGCAGCCACCAGTCGGGCAGCCAGTCGCTCGTCCGGTTGCCGATCAGGTGGTTGACCTGGAGCGCGATCGGGTTGAGAACAAGACGCTGCAGGGTAGAATAAAGCTGGAAGAAGATCCAGAAGGTAATCACGATCGGCAGGGCCAGGATCAGGCCGCTGAGGATGCGCGACTTGACGGCGTTGGCCAGGGCGTGAATCACACCGGTCCCGGGCGGCGAAGGTGGGGGAGTCGTCGTGTCCGGCACGCGGTTGAGTTCCTTCCAGGGCTTTGGAGTCATCGTTTGGCAACGTCCCCAAGCGTAACCGGCGCGGGCGTCGCCGGCAATCCAGAATCCTCTTTGGATTTGACTGGTCTTTCCTTCCCTGGTCCCGGGCGATAAACTAGAGGGCTTCCACGACGGCGTCTTGAGGTTCGTCGCCTTCATGATGACTCCACCTTCGGTCCTCACCTACGTCAAAGGCGGAACCTTTTCGTCTGTTCCGTATTCACATGGCGAGCGGAACGACCTTCGAGGTGCGGCAGCCCGAGATTGGTCAGGGTCGGACGGACGAACCTGCTCGTATTCTCCTTCGTCAAGCGACCAGCCAGAAGTGTTCGGCGAATGGCGGAGCGTCTCCTTTGATGCTCTTGGAGTCGATCTCTCACCTGGAGTCTCCGGTCTCTTTCTGACCCTCGGAACCGATGAATAACCAAGAATCAATCAAAGGCACGTTCTCCTTCGTCAGCCTGGGCTGTCCGAAGAACCTCGTCGATTCGGAACGGATGCTCGGCTTGCTGGCGCAGGACGGGTACGTCCTGGTGCCCGACGCCAAGAAGGCCGACCTGGTTATTATCAATACGTGCGGATTTATTGACGCAGCACGCAAGGAATCGCTCGGCGTCATCAATGAGATGCTCGACCGTAAGCGCGCGGGGGACCTGAAGGGGGTCGTCGTCGCCGGTTGCCTGGCCGAGCGCGAGCGAGAGATGCTCCTGGAGCAGGTGCCCGAGGTCGATCAGGTTGTCGGCGTCTTTGGTCGAGAGGAAATCACCAAGGTCGCCGACCGGATCATGGGCGATCTTCACGAGCAGCGCACCATCTTCCGACCCGCGCCGGTTCGAGCCCAGGACGACCGCGCCCGGTTGCGAATCACCCCCAGGCACCTGGCCTATCTCAAGGTCTCCGAAGGCTGCGACCGGCTCTGTACCTTCTGCGCCATTCCTTATATGCGCGGCAAGCACGTTACCAAGCCGATTGAAGAGGTCGTCGCCGAGGCCCGCGAACTGGCCGCCGACGGCGTCCGCGAGCTAAACCTCGTGGCCCAGGACATGACCTATTACGGTCTCGACCTCTACGGCCGCCCTCGTCTGGCCGACCTGCTGCGCGAACTCAACCAGGTGGACGGGATCGACTGGATTCGCATCCTGTATAATTATCCGAACCACTTCACTGATGAGCTCTATGAGGTCCTGGCGAGCCCTGGCAAGATCGTCCCCTATCTGGACATGCCGCTCCAGCACATCAACGACCGCATGCTCAAGCTGATGAACCGGCGTCACACCCGCGCCGAGACCGAGGCGATTATCGCCAGGTTGCGGGCGACGGTCCCGACCTTGGTCTTGCGGACGACCTTCATTGTCGGCTTCCCCGGCGAGACCGAGGCCGAGTTCAACGAGCTGCTCGATTACGTTCAGGAAGCCAGGTTCGAACGCCTGGGCGTCTTCCCCTACTCGTTCGAGGCCGACACTCCGGCGGCCAAGCTGGCGGGCCACCTCCCCGATGAAGTGAAGAACGATCGCCGCGACCGGATCATGGCCGCGCAACAGCCGATCGCCTTCGAGTTCAACGAAGGACTGGTCGGACGCACGCTCGACGTTCTGATCGATGGTCCCGCCCCGCAAGGCGAAGGGCTCTGGGTCGGCCGAACCTATGCCGACGCCCCGGACGTTGACGGCCTGGTGATCGTCGCCGGTAAAGGACTGGACCAGGGGGACCTCGTCGCGTGCTCGATCGTCGGCACCGACGGTTATGACCTGATCGCCCGCGCCGAAGGCCCTTCTACCCCTCGTCGCAAGAAGGTCCGCCCGAAGCCTCGCAAGAAGCCAAGCTCCCCCTTCACCATCCTGCCGAGCTAACGCCCTGTTCGCAATCGGCGGGCGTATGGTATGATCGCCCGCGTTTCTGGAAGCGCGGCCGGATCATCCCACGATGTCGGCTTTGTTTCTCAAAGTGGAGAGGATCAGGTTTTGGAGACGACGCCGAGATTCTGGAACGTCCCCAACATGCTTTCGCTCAGCCGACTGGTGCTGGCCGTGATCGTGTTCGTCTTGATCTCGACCCATGCTTATATGGCCGCGCTTGTGATTTTTGTGCTGGCCTCATCGACTGACTGGCTGGACGGCTACTTCGCCAGACGCCTGAACCAATGCACGGCCATCGGCAGGCAGCTTGATCCGCTCGTGGACAAGGTGATCGTCCTGGGCGGCTTCATTTATCTCTTGACGATCGAGGGGACCGGCCTGGCCCCGTGGATGGTCACGGCCATCGTGGTCCGCGAACTTTTGGTCCAGGCCTTGCGCAGCTTGATTGAAGGGCGAGGCGGGGCGTTCGGCGCCGTCATGGCGGGCAAGCTCAAGACGGCCCTCCAGTGCCTGGCGATCTCGGCGATTCTCCTGGTCCTGGCCCTGGGGCTGACCGGCCCTTGGCTCCTGGTGCGCGACGTCTTGATCTGGGGGGCGGTGATCCTGACCGTCTATAGCGGGATCGGTTACGTCAGGCTGGCCTGGCCGAGACTGCGCGGCGACGCGCCCGCCTCGACCCTTTAATCAAACGGTGGCACAGGCCCGATGACGAACTGGCTCGAAGCATTGTTCCTGGGCCTGGTCCAGGGCATCACCGAATTCCTTCCGGTCTCCAGCAGTGGGCACCTCGCTGTCGTTCAGACCCTTCAGGACCGCGCCGCGGGGCGGTCGGTCTCCGGGGCCGAGCACGTCTTCTTCGACGTGATGCTCCACGTCGGCACCCTGATGGCCATCATCGTCTATTACCGCAAGGTGGTTCGGCTCAGCGCCGCCGGCTTGCTCGGTTCCACCGAATCGCCGCCCCCTTACCAGCGCCCCGCAGTCGTCCGAACCGGAATCAACGCCCTCGTGGCGACCTTGCCGCTGGTTCCTTATGCACTTATCTTCAAGAAATATCTCGATCAAACCTTTGAGAGCCTGACCGCCGCGGCGCTCGGGTTCCTGGTCACGGCGACGGTCCTGGCGATCACGGCGAGGCTTCCCGGCGGAACCAAGGGGCCTTCCGAGATGACCTGGCGAGACGCCCTCTTGATCGGGATCGTCCAGATGTTCGCCCCCTTGCCAGGCGTGAGCCGGAGCGGCCTGACGATCGTCGCGGCCCTGGCGATCGGCCTGTCGAGAGCCTGGGCCGTGCAGTTCAGCCTTCTGATCGCGGTACCCGCGATCCTGGGCGCGGCGGTCTTTGAAATCCGCAAGGTCAACCCCGACTTGCTCACCCCTGAGCGGCTCGGCCCGACGATCGCGGCGACGGTGCTCGCCGGCCTGGTCGGATACATGGCGATTATCTGGCTGGTCCGTATTGTGCGGTCGGGTCGCCTGTGGTATTTTTCTGTATACCTGGTTGTGCTGGCCACCGTGATCCTGGTCGGCGAGTGGACAGGGAGGAACCGCGTCGATGGCCGACAACCGCCAACTCTGGACCGGCCCGTTCGGAATGGCCCTCGCCGACCGGGCCCTGGACCTGGTGCCGATCGAGCCTTCGGGGCTCTGGATCGTCCCCACGCCTTCGGCAAGGCGGAGGACGCTGGAACGGCTGGCCAGGCGTTTAAAGGCAGGCAGCCGCCCGCGCGTCTGGTGCTGGGATGACCTCTGGAACGCCGTCCGAACCCGCAGCCAGGCCGGGCCGATCGTGCTCTCCGACGCAGCTACGCGGGCCGTTCTGGGCGAGGCGAGCAGCCAGGCGAAGCGCGAAGGCGTTCTCGACGTCGTTCGCCAGGTCGTGGACGCACCCGGCTTCCGCCGCAGGCTCCAGGGGCGCATCGCCGCCTGGACCCGGATCGAAAGCGACCCCGCCAAGCCGCCTCCCGACCTCGCCGCCAGCCCCTTGGCCGGCGAGGAATGGGCCGTCTTCACTCGATACCGGGCGATCCTGACGCGAATCGGCGCTATGGACCACGAGTCACTGACGGCTTGGGCGTCACTGACCTTGCGCGACGACCCTCCGCCAGACCTGCGCCGATTCGATTACGTCACGGTCCTCGATCCAACCCACATGGCCCGGTCGCGCTGGCGGGCCCTGGAGCACTTCGAGGAGCGGTCCTTCGCCGTGCTCGCGACCTTGCCGTTTGTTGACGATCCAGACTTGAGCGCTGCTTATGCCTCGGTCGCCCCAATTCGTGATCACTTTCTCAACAAGCGCAAGTATACCGAGACGGCGTATACCGACGACTTCGCCGAAACGCCCCGACCCGCCGGCTTGCAAGGAATCGAGCGAGACCTCTTTCGCAGCGATGATGACGACGTCGAAGACGTCGAAGACGATACGGACTCAGTCACTCAAGGGCTCGACGATCCGGAAGGGCTTCAATTCCTGGGCGCGCCTGAAGGGGATGGGATTGGGCTGGCGGTGGCTCGCTGGGCGCGCGACCTCCTGGCCAAAGGGGTTGACCCCGACGACGCCTTGGTTCTCGTCCCCCGCTGGGACGACCAAGCCGCCTTGATCCTGGAAACATTGCACGCCTGGGGCCTGCCCGCCCCGGCCGAGTTGACGACCCCGTTGACGGCCGAACCAAGCGTCTCGGCCTTGCGCCTGGCGATGTCGATCCCGGTCGAAGACTGGGACGCGGGCCGGATCATTCGCCTCTTGCGCAACAGCCAGGTCCGCCCCGTCTTTGCCGGCAAACCAAGCCCGCTTGATCTGGCCGCCGCCGCGACGGCCGTCCAGGAAACCCGGGTCTTTCGCGGCCGTACCCTCTTGCTCGACGCCCTCCGCCGCGCCAGCGTCGCCGACCTCGGGCGAACCCCTTCGGGCGACGACCGCCGGAAGTTCTTGCGAGCCAGCCGCGCCTTCGCCGCCCTCAAAGTCGTCGAACCCTTGGCCGACGCCCTCCGTGAACTGGAACAAGCCGCCCCTTGGCGAGATCAGGCCACGAAGGTCTGGATCCTGGCCGACCGCCTGGGCCTGGACCGCGACGATCTTGCCCTGCAACACCTGAGCCACGCGCTCGACGACCACTGGCTGATTCTCGACCGGCTTCGTCAAGGAGAAACCCTCTGGACCTGGCCTGAGTTCGTGGCGGAAGTCGACGCCCTGGTCAAGACCTGCACGGTCGCGATCTCCGAGGTTCCTTCCGGAGTCGTCCGGGTGGCCACGGTGGATCAGGCTGACGGCCTGCGCGCCCGTCATGTGCTGCTGGCGAACCTGGGCGAAGGGACCTTCCCATCCAGAGATTCGGTCCAGCCCGATCCAAGAGGCCCCGACGACCCCGAGCCTGACTCGGCCGATCGGTCGGACCTTGCCTTTGCTCGCGAGATACTCCGCTTCCTCCGCGTCGTCGGCTCGGCTGACGAAACCCTGACGTTTGTTTATCCAACGACCGACCTCAAAGGGCAAACGCTTCTGGCTGCTGGCTTCCTCGACGACGTTCGGCGACTGTTCAACAAAGAGACCCTTCGCCCTCGCACGGAGACCATCAAACTCCTGGGCAGCGTGCTTGACGCCTCCCTGGCTGGCGCTCCGGCCGAGGCGAGGGTGCGGGCCGTTACCCTCGCTTGCCAATCCCCGCCCAGAGTCGAGGAACTTCAGCGCCTGGCCCGGTCTCCACGGCATCGGTTCGCCCTGGACGGTGCGGCCTCGGCGTTCCTGGTCGCTCATGAACGCTCGCACATGCGAGAATTCGGTCGATATGAAGGCGTCTTGAACGACGAGGCCATCCTCCAGCAAATCAGGCGCGACTTTGGCCCGGGGCGACCAGCCTTCAGCCCGACCCAACTAGAGTCGTTGGCCCTCTGCCCCTTCCAGTTTTACCTCCGCCACGTCCTCCACCTGCGACCGATCGAAGAACG
>JBDTIR010000287.1:0-13561 GCA_039936275.1 Isosphaeraceae bacterium
AGGACCGGGTGATCGGGGCTGGCGTCGAGCGCCTCGGCGACGAAGCGAGCGAGGCTCGACTCGTCGTAGACGATCTCCATCGCCCGTCCGCCGAGCACGAAGCTCGGGCGGACGAGGACCGGGTAGCCGATCGTCTCGGCGATCCGCCGCGCCTGGTCGGAATTAGTTGCCGTATCGCTCGGCGACTGTCGCAGGCCAAGGCGGTCGATGACCAGCCGGAAGCGTTCGCGGTCCTCGGCCAGGTCGATCGAGTCGGGGCTGGTGCCGATGATCGGCACGCCGGCCGCTTCAAGCGCCCTGGCCAGGTTGAGCGGGGTCTGGCCGCCGAACTGGACGATTACCCCCGTCGGTTCCACACGATCGCAAATATTGAGCACGTCCTCGACGGTCAAGGGCTCGAAAAAGAGGCTGTCCGACGTGTCGTAGTCGGTGCTCACGGTCTCCGGGTTGGAATTGATCATGACCACTTCGTAGCCGTCGGCCCGCAAGGCGAACGCCGCCTGGCAGCAGCAGTAGTCGAACTCGATCCCCTGCCCGATCCGGTTCGGCCCGCCGCCGAGAATCACGATCCTCGGCTTGTCGCCGACCCTGGCTTCGTCCTCGGATTCATACGTGGAGTAATAATACGGCGTCACCGCCTCGAACTCGGCGGCGCAGGTGTCGACCAGCTTGAAGACCGGCTTGATTCCCCTGCGCAGGCGGTCGCGGCGGACCTCGACCTCGCTGGTGCCCCAGAGGTGCGCGAGCTGGCGGTCAGAGAAGCCGTTGCGCTTGGCCAGGCGGATCAGGTCGTCGCTGGCGGTCTCCAGGCCAGAGACAGCTCGCAACTGGCCTTCGATCGCCACCAACTCGCGGAGGTTGTCAAGAAACCAGGGGTCGATGCCGGTCAACGTGAAGATTTCATCAACCGACAAACCGGCCAAGAGCGCGTCGCGCAGCCACCAGGCCCGCTCGGCGTTGGGCGTGGCCAGTTTGGCCTTGATCTCGTCAAGACTCGGCTGCGTGGGGGTTCCCCAGCGGTCCTTCTTGTCGCAACCGAACCCGAACCGGCCAACCTCAAGTCCGCGCAAAGCCTTCTGAAAACTCTCGCGGAAGGTCCGGCCGATCGCCATGACCTCGCCGACCGACTTCATCTGGGTGGTCAAGACCGGGTCGGCGTCGGGGAACTTCTCGAACGCCCAGCGCGGGACCTTGGTCACGACGTAATCAATCGTGGGCTCGAAGCAGGCCGGAGTCTCGCGGGTGATGTCGTTCTGGATCTCGTCGAGCCGGTAGCCGACGGCCAGCTTGGCGGCAATCTTGGCGATCGGGAACCCGGTCGCCTTGCTCGCCAACGCGCTTGATCGGCTGACCCGGGGGTTCATCTCGATCACGATCATCCGCCCGGTTTCGGGGTCGATGGCAAACTGCACGTTCGACCCGCCGGTCTCGACGCCGATCTTGCGCAAGATGGCCAGAGAGGCGTTGCGCATCCGCTGGTATTCCTTGTCGGTGAGCGTCTGCGCCGGGGCGACGGTGATCGAGTCGCCGGTGTGAACGCCCATCGGGTCGAAGTTCTCGATCGAGCAGACGATCACCGCGTTGTCGGCCGAGTCGCGCATGACCTCCATTTCGAGTTCTTTCCAGCCGATCAGACTCTCCTCGATCAAGACCGAGTGCGAGGGGCTGAGTTCGAGCCCGAAGGCGACCATGCGGTCGAATTCGTCCTTGTTGTAGGCGATCCCGCCGCCTGTGCCGCCCAGGGTGAAGCTGGGCCGAAGCACGCAAGGCAAGCCGACCTCGTCGCGCACCGCTCTGGCCTCGTCCAGATTGTGCGCCAGGCCGCTACGAGCACTCTCAAGGCCGATCTCTTCCATTGCCTGCTTGAACAGGGCGCGATCCTCGGCCCGCCGGATCGACTCGGCGCTGGCGCCGATGAGCTGGCAGTTGTATTTGGCCAAAGCGCCGCTGTCGTACAGGGCGAGCGCGGTGTTCAGGCCGGTCTGACCGCCCAGGGTCGGCAAGATCGCGTCCGGCCGTTCCTTGGCGAGAATCTGCTCAATGACCGACGGCACGATCGGCTCGATGTAGGTCCGGTCGGCCATGTCCGGATCGGTCATGATCGTGGCCGGGTTGGAGTTGATCAGCACGACCTCATAGCCTTCCTCGCGGAGGGCCTTGCACGCCTGAGTGCCTGAGTAATCGAACTCGCACGCCTGACCAATAACGATCGGTCCAGCGCCAATAATGAGAATCTTGTGAATATCAGTACGTTTGGGCACGGCAGGGGTTCTCGGCTCGACGGACGTAGAACGCAACCCGGGCCGCGCTCGCCGTTGACAAAGGGCGGCGCGGCCCGGAAAATCTCACGACTTTAGCATACCGAAGCCCGTTTCGACAAGATCATGGATTATGCAAATTTCATAAATATAACGATATTTCGCCGATTCAGCAGTCCCGCAATGGGGATTGGTTTTCACTGGGCGGGACGGCGAACGCTTGGTTGAGCTGACAGTGAGGTCCTGAGGGACTGAAGAAACAATCCAAATGGTGATGACAACGACCGTTCCGATCCAGCTCGCAGTCAAAGCGGCCAGGCTTGACCTCTGGACCGAGTGCGAGGCCATGATCGAGCATACCAGCCAGGTCGTTCCCGAGGCGCAGGCAGTCACGGTTTTGGCTTGATCGCCCCGATCAGGACGGTGACCCCGTCGTCTGGATCCAGGCGGAGATTGACGGTCCCGGCCCCGTGGACGAGCGGACGGAGTCGCGGGCGCGATCGGACCGAACTCCGCGCCGGCTCAATCGTTGTAACTCGTGCGGCGGCGCGGAGTTTCCCTGTTTTGCTCTTTGACAACTCGAGATTTGGCGCGCATATCCTTGGGTGGTTGGTGAGACGCTGCACCTTTTGCCTCACTTCTCAGGGTTCCCAAAGGCCGATGATTCGGGGCACCCCGCGCCGACAAACGAACGCGATCCAAAACGGGCACAAACGAAGGGGGCGCGAACCGGCCAGGAGGAGCCGAGCCGCGCCCTCGGGCTGTCGGTCGAGAAGGGGGCGGTAGCGGCAATGGAACACCAAGGGTTGTTGGAGCAAGAGTTACGGGCCGCGGTGGCCGAGCGGGTGGGAGAGAACCGGTTCGGGCTCTGGTTCGGCGAGGGGGTCCGGCTGGGGGTCGAGGGGGATGCGCTTGAAGTCGGCGTGCCGAACGACTTCTTTCGGCAATGGATTCATGGCCATTTCGCCGAGAACCTGGTTGAGGCTGGCGAGGCCGTGACCGGCCGACCACTCCGCCTGGCGTTCACGATCGACGCCGAGACTGCGCCAGACCTCAAGCCGTTGATCGACATCCCTGGCCACGAAGGCGACCGCCGCGCGGCCCCGGTCGTTCCGATCCCGAAACCAAGCCCGGCGACCCCCGAGCGGCACCGGGGACAGGCCCGCCCGGCGCGAAGGCTCGACGACTTCGTCACCGGCTCAGGAAACCGCATGGCGCATGCGGCAGCCTCGGAGATGGCCCAGTCGTTGGGCGCGTCGTTCAACCCGTTGGTGATTCATGGCGCGGTCGGTCTGGGTAAAACGCACCTGCTGGAAGGAATCGCCGGAGCCTTGCGCAGCCTGCACCCCGGCCTGAACGTCGTCCACATGACGGCCGAAGGGTTCACCAACGGCTTTCTTGACGCCATGCGCACCGGCACCCTGGCGGCCTTCCGCAACCGCAACCGCCGGGCGGGGGCCTTGATCGTCGACGACGTTCACTTCCTGGCCGCCAAACGGGCGACGCAGGATGAATTCTTGCATACCTTTAACGCATTAATCGCCGACGGCGCTCCGATTGTGATGGCTGCCGATCAGCACCCGAGACTTGTCTCCAAACTGACTGATGAACTCGTGACCCGGTTCCTGGGCGGGATGGTCGTCAAGATCGAGGCCCCCGACACGATCACCCGGCGTGCGATCCTTAAGGCCAAGGCCGCGAGCCGGGGAGTAGACGTCCCCGACGCGGTGATCGCCTACGTCGCCGACCACCTGCGGGCCAGCGTCCGAGAACTGGAAGGAGCGCTCAACAGTCTGATCGCGCATGCTGTCCTGGCCGGCAAGCGGCTTGACCTGAATCTGGCCAAAGCGGCCCTGCGCGACACGATTCGACACACGGCGCAGGCCGTCGCCCTCAAGGACGTCGAGCGCGCTGTCTGCGGCCTCTTCGGCATCGAACCCGATGTGCTCAAGTCTGAATCCCGAGCCCGAGCCGTGGCCCACCCTCGGATGCTGGCCATGTACCTGGCCCGCAAGCACACCGGGGCCGCCTATAGCGAGATCGGCCGCTTCTTCGGCGGTCGCAACCATTCGACGGTCATCTCTGCCGAGAAGAAGGTCGCCACCTGGCTCCGCGACGAGCAACGCAACGCCTTGCTCGCCGGCTTCGAAACCGTCGCCGACCTTTTGACCGCCCTGGAGCGGACGTTGGGAACCTGAGATTCGCTCATTTCGGAATCTGCGGATTCGTCGCGGTTCGACCGCGCGACCTCCAGACCGAACCGATGACCACCAGGCCGCCGACGAACCCGACCAGATAGCTCATCGAGTGGGCCCAGAGGTCGGCAAGGAAGGCGGCCTGTTTTTCCAGGGGAACCCGTTCGCTTAAGGGCTCGACCAGGTAGACCGAACCGCGTTGCGCCAGGACGTAACCAATCGTGCCCGAGATCAAGGCGCAAACGGCCATCACCACCAGGAGGGTGATGATCGGTCGTACCAGGGACCGGGCGTCCCGCTTCGGTCGTCTCCCGGCCCTTGCCACAATCGCCAATGGAACTCCGAGCAGCAGGCCGACCCACCAGGTCGCGATGATTCCCCAGCCGATGGCCAGCAGGGTGGGCGATTTGGTGTCGAACACCGGCGGATGGCCGATGGTGAAGTATTCGACGCAGATACGAGCCGTGATCTGGTCATGAACGATGCCATAGACCACCGCCGAACCAATGCATAGAGCAACGATCGCCAGAGATTTCATGGGTGCCGATCCCTATTGGATCATCACCCCTCCGGCCCCGACTCCCCAAACGAACAAGTTGAGGGGAATCGAGGTCGAGGGGTCACGGTGGGTTTGGCGGCGAACCGGCTCAAGGAAACTCGGTCGCCTCGGGCACCTTGATGTGCTGCCAGCCTTCGCCGCTGAGGGCTTTCATGAAGGCGACGAGGTCGGCTTTCTCTTGCTTGGTCAGGTTCAAGGGGACCATGCGTTCGCTGAGGTGGGGGTTCGGGATTCCCCCTTTGTCGTAGTGCTCGACGGTTTCTTCAAGTGTCTTGAACCGGCCGTCGTGCATGTACGGCGCGGTGTGCTCGATCTCGCGCAAGGTTGGGGTCTTGAACGCCCCTTTGTCCTCCTCGCGCTTGGTGACCAGGAATCGGCCGAGATCGGGGTCGGCTTTGTCCATGCCGATGCCGATGTTCATATAAGAACCATCGGTGAAATTAAACCCAAGATGGCAGGAGTCGCACGCGGCCTTCTTGCTGAAGAAGACCTTCATTCCGCGCACCTGGGGTTCGGACATCGCGTCCTTTTCGCCGCTGTTGTAGCGGTCGAAGGCGGAGTTGCCCGAGAGCACGGTCCGCTCAAACGTGGCGATGGCCTTGGCGACGAGGTCGATGGTGATCTCGGATTCACCGAAGACCTTCTTAAACAACTTTACATAACCAGGGATGTCATTGATTCGCTTGACGGTCTGGGTATGGGCCTTGCCTTCCTCGCGCTCGATGGTCATTTCGATCGGGTTGGCCAGGGGGCCTTTGGCCTGTTCTTCGAGCGAAGGGGCGCGGCCGTCCCAGAACTGTTCGGTGCTGTAGGCGCGGTTGATAACCGTCGGGGCGCTCCGGCCGCCCTTCTGGTTGCCGATGCCGACGGAGACGGGCGAGCTGTCGGTGAACGCCTTGTCAACCTCGTGGCAACTGGCACACGAGACGGTGCCGTCAGAGGAGAGCCGCTTATCGAAGTAGAGCAGGCGGCCGAGGTTGGCTTTTTCGGCGGTATACGGGTTGTCTTCAGGCCACTGGATCGGCGGCAGGCCGAGTGGAACCTCGGGTTCGCTGATCTCCTGCGCCGATGCGGCGGCGAACGTTGTGGACCATGCGGCCAGGGTCGCAAACGAGGCCGCGACTATGACCGCGCGCAAGGTGTTGAGCGTCATCGGGATGGGCTTCCAGGCAAGGTCGGGACAACTCGCGTTCGGGGGCGCGCCGGGTCAGCGCACCCTCGAACACGAGGCCGGGGGCGTCGGGAATCAAACGGAACCGGTTGCGGTATCTGGGTCGTCCTCTGATCTCAGGACTTGGACTTGATGGACCCTTGGACGTAAATGGCTTTCTGGCCTTCCACTTCTGAGTAGGTGCCGTTGACCTTCACGACGTGCGCCATGTGGTCGATGAGTTGGGTGCGCAGTTCGGTCTGGCCGTCGCGGCGGGGGTCGTGCTCTTCGTCGATGAGCATGTAGACGCTGCCGTCGGCGGTCAGGAGGCCGATCGGCTGGCCGTGACGGGCGCACTTCTGGCCGCAGTCGCGGTGTTTATCGCCATGCTTGCCGACCTGAAGATAGCAAGACAGGTCGATCACTTCACCCGTGATCGAGACGGCTTCTCCCTTGAGGGGGCCTTTGCCCACGATCCCGCCGGCGACGGTGGTCGTGCTCCAGAGGGTCTTGGCCGTGGGCTTCTTGCCGATCTCGGCTTCCGGTTTCTCGAAGGTTCCCTTGGTCGGCTCCGAGAAGTCCGGGAACAGGATACCCTTGCCGCCGGCGAAGGCCAGCGAGACGACGACCAGCAAGGCGGCCGAGCCGGACACTGCGAGATGTTTCTTCGACATGGGCATGGGTCAGACTCCTAGGTTGAAGACTCAAGCGAGTAGGCGAGCGGCGGCGGGGTTTTCCCGCCGACACCCCCGTTTGTTTAACACAAGGCCCCCCCACTGGCAAGGGTTCACCCGTTCAGAATCCCTCATTCCCGAGGCGCACCGGGTAGACAGTCGGACGGTTCACCCGGCTCGACAAAGGCCAACGACCCGATTGACCAAAGGACGAATTCAATCCATGGGGAAGAGGTCGGGGTCGGCCTCCTCGTGGCGGATTTCATCGACGGGCTCGGCCTTGTTCCAGCCGGCGTAGAGGCGGTTCGGGGCGTTGAACACCAGGCCGGGCGTCGCGCCAATGTTACGGTAGGCGTGGACGACGCCCGGGGGAACCCAGAGGGCCGTCGGGTTCGATTCACCGACGATCAGGGTGGTGCGCCTGCCGAACGTGGGGCTGTTGGGACGAGCGTCCCAGGCCCAGACCCGGAAGTCTGACGGGCCAAAGAAGGCGAAGCCGTCGGTCTGATCGACGTGTTCGTGCGGGCCTCGTGTCACACCGGGCAGAGTCATGGAGGCGTAGGCCATCCTCGGCCAGACGTCCGAATCGATCTGGTCGTGACGGAACAGTTCGACGAGCCAGCCTCGGCTGTCGTGGTGGACCGCCAGGGGTTGGACGACCAGGTCTTGAATGTCCCCGTCAATGTAGGCTGGCGCCGGCTTCCTCACGGACAATATCGGCCCTCGGCCGATCCCTGGTCCTTGGGGCCGGATCGTGCCGGCCGTCAACTCGTGCTTGACCATAAGACAGTGGGCTCCTTCCCAACGCCAACGGTCGCCTTGACCCGGGGCCGGCGATCGGTCCCGTTGGCCTTTGCCCTATTGTTACGATAAATCCGCCTGGAGGCCAACCGCGATCTTAACGAGGAAGGAGGCCGCGAAGGATCTTGGACGCTCTTCGATCGTTCACCACCCACGTCTCCGCCATTTGACTCGAGTCGATCGGTTGCTTACACTGAACCATCGCCGTGTCAAAGGTTTAGGCGCGGGGCCCTTCTCTTTGTCGAGGGTTTGAACGAGTGGCTAGCAAAGCCTGGGGCGGTCGGTTCTCCGGCCAGACGGATCGCCGCGTGGAAGAGTTCACCGAATCGATCTCCTTTGACCGTCGGCTGTTCGAGCACGACATTCGAGGTTCAATCGCTCATGCGCGGATGCTCGCTCACGTCGGCCTGATTTCCGGCGACGAATGCACTCAGATTGAGCGAGGGTTGACCGAGATCCAGGGGGAGATCGAGGCGGGTCGGTTCCCGTTCGTCCTGGAGCGGGAAGACGTGCATATGCACGTTGAGGCGGCCCTGATCGAGAAACTCGGCGACGTCGGACGCAAGTTGCACACGGCTCGGAGCCGGAACGATCAGGTGTCGACGGCCGTCAAGCTCTGGACCCGCGACGCCCTGGACCAGATCAGTACACAATTGACCACATTACAGCGGGCGTTCGTGGCGGCGGCCGAGCGGCACTCTGGTTTGATCATCCCTGGCTATACGCATATGCAGCGGGCGCAGCCGGTCCTGGCCGCTCATTACTTCCTGGCCTTTGTTGAGAAGCTGGCTCGCGATGGCGACCGTCTGGCGGATTGTCGCAAACGATTGAATGTCCTGTCGTTAGGAGCGGCGGCTCTGGCGGGAACGACCTTGCCGATCGACCGCGATTTCGTCGCCGGGGAGTTGGGTTTCGACGGCGTGGCGGCCAACAGTCTGGACGTCTCCAGTGATCGCGACTTTGCCGTCGAGGCCGTGTTCGTCTTGACCATGATTGCCGAACATCTCGCGGGCTGGGCCGAAGAATGGGTCATCTGGAGCACTCAGGAGTTCTCGTTCCTGGCCTTACCCGACGCCGTCTGCACGGGCAGCAGCATCATGCCCCAGAAGAAGAACCCGGACGTCCTGGAGCTGATCCGAGGCCGATCGGCGCGGGTCGTCGGTGCCTTGACGACGCTCCTGGTGCTGATCAAGGGGCTCCCCCTGGCCTACAACCGCGACCTTCAGGAAGACAAGGAGCCTTTGTTTGACGCCTTCGACACCGTCGGTGCCTGCCTTGACCTGGCCGCCGTCGTGGTCGATGGGGCGACCCTGCGCGCCGACCGGATCAGCGCGCGGCTGGACGAAGGCTATCTCGACGCGACAACCTTGATGGAAGAGCTGATCCGTAGAGGAGTCCCCCAGCGTACCGGGCACGAAGTCGTCGGCCGCCTGGTCTCCCTCTGCGAATCCCGAGGGTGCCGCCTGGTCGACTTGCCAGACGCGGACCTTGCCGCAACCCACCCGGCGCTCACGCCTGACGTCCGCGACACCCTGGGCGTCGCCAACGCGGTCCAGGCGTTCCAGTCTTACGGTTCCACCGCGCCCGCCGAAGTGGATCGGCAACTGACCCGTTGGAAGGAGCGGCTGGGAATTACCCGCGAAAGTTAAATCAACGTAAGTGAATACACACAACCTATCGATCTGGCCACAGGGAGAGGGTAAAGGGGGGGTGAACGCCCAGCCTTCGACCCGCGTCAATGGCGGGCGTGTGATAGGATATCCCAAAGAGTCGTGGCCGGTTCGTCCCCAAAAGAGATGGCGGCGTCGGGTTGCCCGACCGCACCAAAACGTCCGGCCGGGCGAGGGACGTCCGGCTTTCGAACGCGCCGGGAGCATCCTCATGACTCAATCTCGCTTTGATCTCGGTCGGTTGATCCCCGCGCTGGTCGTTTCTGGTCTGGTCTTCTTCGCCAACGGCCTTGCGGCTAAGGGGCAGGAGGCCGGGAAACCAGCCGACGGGCCGCCGCCGTTCGTCGAGGGGGTCGCCCCGGCGCAACCTGTGGACCCGAACCCCTATCGGTTCGCCAAGGACCCGAGGAATCTGGCCCGCTGGACGCCGCTGGATCTGTGGGACGCGGTCGATTACCTGATCAGGATCGACCAGGTGAACGACGCGGTCCCGTTCCTCCGTGCCTTCATAAGCCGACCGATCAGCGACGCGACGATCCTGACAATTCGCGACCGCTACGGCGTCAATTCGATCCTCCACTTGCAAGACCACGGGCCCACCAGCGCTCTGGCCAGGCCGCTCCTGGCGCGACTGGCTGAAGCCTCCCGCCATGTCTCGGCCAACCCGGAACGGCTCCAACGCCTGGCCGAAGCCCTGGCGGCGACGACTGAAGAGCAAACCTACGCCGTCGAGCGGCTTCGCGAAGCCCACGGGGCCGCCGTGCCGCCGATCGTCCGGGTGCTGGGACGACCCGACCTTTCCCCGGAGGCGAGGGCCTTGATCGTCGCCAACCTGGGCAGGCTCGAACGTTCGGCCGTCCCCCCGTTGCTCGCGGCGCTCGATGCACCCAATCCGACCCTGGTCGCCGACGCGGCCGAGGCCCTGGGCCGACTCAACGATCCGAGGGCCGTCCCGTTCCTGATCGATCCGGCCGTTCGCTCAGACTCCCCCGAACCCGTTCGCAAGGCCGCGCGCCGGGCGCTGACCAGGCTTAACGCCCAGCCTGGTCTCCAGCCCAAGGCGGCGGCTCTCGCCCTGGCCAGGGAGGGCCGCCGTTACCTGGAAGCTCAGGTGCCGTTCCCCGACGGGCCGTTTGAACTCTGGACCTGGCAAGGCGACGCTCCCGCGCCCCAACGGGCGACCCGCTCTCAGGCCGAGCAACTCTTCGGTCGCCGGTTCGCCCGGCAGGCGCTTGCGCTGGACCCCGAGAACAATGAGGCGAGGGTCGTCCTGGCCGGGTTCGACCTGCTGGACCCCGCCGCCAGGGGGCGTCTGGCGAACGCGGACTCGGCGGTCCTGGCTGCGGTGCTCCGCGCGGCGATCGCCAGGGGTGACGATGTCCTTGGTGCCGCCGCCGCTGAGGCTCTAGGGCCATTGACCACGCCCCGGGCCTTGACTAAAGCCGGCGTGCCGAACCCCCTGGCTGAGGCCCTGACGGCCCCTGGCCGCCGCGTTCGGTTTGCCGCCGCCAAGGCACTGGTTGAGATTGATCCGACGCAGCCGTTCGCCGGATCGAGCCGGGTTGTGCCGACCCTGGTCTCGTTCCTCAACGCCAGGGCGACCCCTCGGGTCGTGGTCGTGGACGGCAACACGGGCAGGGCGGGGACCATCGCCGCAACCTTGCGGTCGCTCGGTTATGACGCCGAGGCGGTTTCGAGCGGCAAAGACGGGTTCCGGGCCGCCGTCAGGTCGGCCGACGTCGAGGCGATCGTCATTGAGCCGAGCGCCCTGCAAGGCCCCTGGCGGATGCTCGACCTGGTTACGAACCTTCGAGCCGACGTCCGCACCGCGAAGGTCCCGATTCTCTTGCTCCAGCCCGACGACCTGGCCCGCGTCTACGCCCGGGCCGAGCAGCTTGGCGTCGTGAGCCGGGAGGTCGAGAACAATGACACCCCGGCCCTGGCTACCCCTTTGGCCTTTACCACTCGCCCTCGACAGGCCAGGATTCATGGCGGCTTGCCGGCCAACGATCCCAACGGAGACGTCTTCATGGTCGGCCCGCTCAAGGCGGGTGACGCGATCATCGCGGTGGCATCGGTTCCTTCGTTCAGTACGCTCACGTCAAGCGACATGACCCTGACGGTCGTGACGGCCGACAACGCCCCCCTGGCCAAGGCACAAGGCACCCTGGCCTATACCGTGCCCGGCGACGACGTCTACTACCTGAGCGTGTCCACCCCCCCCAAGCACCGGGCGACCAACGCCCTCTACACCCTTGACGTCCGCCTGGCCGACCTCAACCCCACGCCCACCGGAGCGGCGATCCGTCAAGGCCTGGAGACCCTGGCGGCAAGGTTCCCCAGGGTGGACGTGCTCTCGGCAAGCTACGAATCGGGCCTGCTCCGGGCGCAGTTCGCCCGCGCCATGACCAGATTGGAACCGAACCCCTTGACCCCCGACGAGCGCGACGCCAAGGCCGCACAGTCGCTCGACCTGCTGGCCAGGGTCGCCGAACGGCCTCAGAGCACGTTCACCCATGACCTCGCCGAAGCCGCCACGGCCGTGCTCATGGGGATCAACCATACGCCCACAAACGCTTCGGGGGTGGCCCTCCTGACCGGTCTACCGAACATGGACGCCCAGCGCGACCTGGCCGACGGCCTGCTCAATGCCGCCTTGCCGCTCGACCTCCGTCTGAAGGCCGCCAACGGCCTCTTGCGCAGCATCCAACGGTTCGGCAACCTCCTGACCTCCGGGCAAGAACGCCTGCTGGTCTCGGCCCTGAACTCGACCAACGATCCCGACCTGAAGCCCGGTCTTGCCGCAATCATCAAGACCCTGCTGCCCAAACCAATCCAACCCGGGCGGCCTTCCATCGCGCCTCAATCAAACGCCAGTTAAAGAGGTTGTTAATCGGATTGCGCCTTTGCGCATTTTAGATTAAACTCTCTGCAACTAAGGCATTTGAAATCCTCAAACCCGATGCGCCTCCATGAACCACAACACGCCATTGATGACCGACCGTCTGATCCATGGGGATTGCATTGAAGGCATGTCCGCCCTGGCGAAGGGGTCAATCGACCTGATTTTCGCAGACCCGCCGTTCAATATCGGCTATGGATACGACGTCTATGATGACCGCAAAGACGCCGACCATTATCTGAACTGGACCAGGCGATGGGCGGCGGAGGTCGTGCGGATCTTGAAGCCCGACGGCACCTTCTGGCTGGCCATCGGCGATGAGTACGCGGCCGAACTGAAACTGATTTTCCACCGGGAACTGGACCTGTCGTTCCGGAGCTGGGTGATCTGGTACTACACCTTCGGGGTGAACTGCACCCGCAAGTTCAGCCGGAGTCACGCTCACTTGCTTTATTTTACACGCGACTCCCGGGAGTTTACCTTCAATGACGATGCCGTGCGGGTGCCGTCGGCCAGGCAGTTGATTTATGCGGACGCCCGGGCCAATCCTCGCGGTAGGCTTCCCGATGATACCTGGATCTTGCGTCCGCAAGATGTGCCCGATGGGTTCACGGCCGATCAGGACACCTGGCACGTCTCTCGGGTCTGCGGCACCTTCAAGGAGCGCGCCGGCTGGCACGGTTGCCAGATGCCCGAGCAAGTTCTGGGTCGGATCATCAACGCCTGTTCGAATCCCGGCGATCTGGTGCTCGACCCCTTTGCCGGCAGCGGCACGACCTTGACCGTGGCCAAGAAGCTCGACCGGCGGTTCCTCGGCTTCGAACTCTCTCCAGAGTACGCCGAGAGGATCAACGCCCGCCTTGCCGCGGCCGAGATCGGGCAACCCCTGGAAGGCAGCGCCGAGCCGTTCGTGCAGCCAAAGCCTGGTCGGCGACGACCGAAGGCGGACAAGGTTCTTTGAACCAATCCAGGTTCATGAACGGGCCGATAACCCATTGATGTCTGGAAGATGGCGGGGTAGTTTCGCCCCGCCTTCCCGGGAGGGAGAGATCAAGGGTATCGGTGGACGTTCTGGGCGCGGTGGATGATCTGTCGGGGGGTGAGCGGCCGGATGCCCGCGTGGAACTGGGTGTTGATCGCCTCAACGATTGTGTTGGCGATCAAGCCTTGCCCGACTGTGCCAGGGTGGTAGTTGTCGGCCAGGTAGAAGTGATGGTAGTTGTCGCCGGGGGTGGTCAGGTCAATGGTCTGGCCGCCAAACGGCACCATGCCGGGCGCTGATGCGAGCTGCTCGGACTGAGCGGCCAGGTCGGCCAGGGCGATCCGTGGATTCCCGGCGGCGACCTCGCGGA